>JANMGI010000050.1:0-3387 GCA_031374565.1 Paracoccaceae bacterium
CGCGTCGGACGCCTTCCTCGACAAGGGAGAGATCGTGTCGACCCGTGGCCGCGCGCCCGGCAGCGGTGAACGCTACAACGCGCAGCCGGGTGACCTTATCAACGGCAAGCCCATCGTGCTTTTGATCAACGGCGGGTCGGCGTCGGCGTCGGAAATCATGGCCGGTGCCTTGCAGGACCACCGCCGGGCCATCGTGGTCGGCACCAAAAGCTTCGGCAAAGGGTCGGTCCAGACGCTGATCCCGCTGCGCGGTGACGGCGCGATGCGGCTGACCACGGCGCGCTACTACACGCCGTCGGGCCGGTCGATCCAGGCCCTGGGGATCTCGCCCGACATCGTGGTGCAGCAGCCCGAAGTGAAACCGGTCGACCCGAACGCACCGGTCGACGAAAAGTCGGCCGCGACGAAGCAGCGCACCGAAGCCGACTTGCGGGGTGCCAACACCAACGACTCGAGGACGGAAGAAGAAAAGCGGCTCTATCTGGAAGAGCAGCAGCGCGCCGAGGAATCGGCCAAGCTGCGCGATGAGGATTACCAGCTTGCCTATGCCGTCGACATCATCAAGGGGCTGACGGCCATCGCGCCGGATGCACCCTGACCTCATGGTCGACGCCGAAGGCCTGCCCTACCGGCCCTGCGTGGGCGTCGTCCTGATCGACGCCCGCGGCATGGTCTTTGCGGGTCAGCGGATCGACAGCACCTCTCCCGCCTGGCAAATGCCGCAGGGCGGGATTGACGACGGCGAAAAGCCGCGCGAGGCCGCCTATCGTGAGCTGTGGGAAGAAACCGGCGTTACCCGCGATAAGGTGGAATTCGTCGGCAAGACCCACGGCTGGGTGACCTACGACCTTCCACCCGACTTGTTGGGCAAGGTATGGGGCGGCAAGTATCGCGGCCAGCGGCAAAAGTGGTTCCTGTTCCGCTTCAAGGGCCGCGACACGGACATCAAGATCGCGACCGAACATCCCGAGTTCGGCCAGTGGCGCTGGATTCTGGCCGACGAGATGGTGGAAAGCATCGTCCCCTTCAAGCGCGCGGTCTATGACACGGTCATCCGCAGCTTCCGCGCCTATCTGGCCTGAAACCTCCTCGTTCGACGTCGCCTTCTCGTCGTGCGCACAGCGACGAGGTGTGGCCAAGGCAGAACGGAATTCCGAAACTCTGCAAGATCGACGGGCTGAAGGGAAATTCGTCCCAACCCTTGTGATAGTGCAGAACCGTTGCCCATCCGCGCCAAGTCCCCCGCGATTTCCGCCTTATCTGTGCCAGATCCCCCGCATTCGCTTGAATCCAGTCCCCCGGTCGGGCTACGGACCCGCGCAAATGGCGGTTGAAGCGCCAGGCTGAAAGGTTGTCCGATGTTCCTGCAAAACCACGCCCCGATCCCCGAACTCTATGTCTCCTACGACTCGGCCCAGAAGCTGAAGATCGAAGCCGGGCTGTTGCCGTCCTGGGATCTGACCCCGCGTCAGACCTGCGATCTGGAACTGCTGATGAACGGCGGCTTCGCGCCGCTAAAGGGCTTCATGGCGCAGGCAGATTACGATGGCGTCGTCGCCAACATGCGCACCGCAGACGGTACGCTCTGGCCGATGCCGATCACGCTGGATGTGTCCGAGGCCTTCGCCGACAAGGTCGAACCGGGTCAGGACATCGCGCTACGCGATCAGGAAGGTGTGATCCTTGCGATCCTGTCGATCAGCGACAAATGGGTGCCGAACAAGGCGGTCGAGGCCGAGGGCGTCTTCGGTGCCGATGACCTTGCGCATCCGGCGGTGAACTACCTGCACAATCAGGCGGGCAAGGTCTATCTGGGCGGCCCGGTGATCGGCATCCAGCAGCCGGTCCACTACGATTTCAAGGCCCGCCGCGACACGCCCAATGAACTCCGCGCCCTGTTTCGCAAGCTGGGCTGGCGCAAGATCGTCGCCTTCCAGACCCGCAACCCCCTCCACCGCGCGCATCAGGAACTGACCTTCCGCGCCGCGCGTGAGGCTGAGGCGAACCTGTTGATCCACCCGGTCGTCGGCATGACCAAGCCGGGCGACGTGGACCACTTCACCCGCGTCCGCTGCTATGAGGCGGTGCTGGACCAATACCCCGCGCAAACGACGGCCCTCAGCCTTCTGAACCTTGCGATGCGCATGGCCGGCCCGCGTGAGGCGGTCTGGCACGGGCTGATCCGCAAGAACCACGGCTGCACCCACATGATCGTCGGGCGCGACCATGCCGGGCCGGGCAAGAACAGCGCGGGCAAAGATTTCTACGACCCCTACGCCGCGCAGGAACTTTTCGCCCAGCATGCCGCCGAGATCGGCATCGAAATGGTCGATTTCAAGCACATGGTCTACGTGCAGGAAAAGGCACAGTACTACCCTGCGAACGAGGTTCCCGAAGGCTCCACCGTCCTCGACATCTCCGGCACCGAACTGCGTCGCCGGTTGCGCGAAGGGCTGGACATCCCCGAATGGTTCAGCTTTCCGCAGGTGGTATCAGAACTGCGCAAGACCAGCCCCGCGCGGTCCAAGCAGGGCTTCACCGTGTTCTTCACTGGGCTTTCCGGCAGTGGCAAATCCACCATCGCCAATGCGCTGATGGTCAAGCTGATGGAGATGGGCGGGCGTCCGGTCACCCTTCTGGACGGTGACGTGGTGCGGAAACACCTGTCGTCGGAGCTTGGGTTCAGCAAAGAACACCGCGACCTGAACATCAAGCGCATCGGCTATGTGGCAAGCGAGATCACCAAGAACGGCGGCATCGCGATCTGCGCGCCCATCGCGCCCTACACCGCGACCCGCCGCGCCGTGCGCGAGATGGTCGAAGCCTACGGTGCCTTCGTCGAAACCCACGTCGCGACCAGCATCGAGGAATGCGAACGCCGCGACCGCAAGGGCCTGTACAAGCTGGCGCGTGAGGGAAAGATCAAGGAATTCACCGGGATTTCAGACCCCTACGAAGCACCGACCACTGCCGAGCTGGTCGTGGACACCGAGAATGTCGATGTCGACCACTGCGCGCATCAGGTGCTCCTGAAGCTGGAACAGATGGGCCTGATCAAAGCCTGATCACGCGCCCCCTTCGCCTTGCGGTGAAGGGGGCAGCGTCAGCCCGAAATCATTCGGCCTTCATCATGCGGCGAAGAAGTCCGTCCTTCACCACATACTGATGATACAGCGCAAAGGCTGTGTGCCCCAGAACCACGACCATCAAGACATTCGCAAAAAGGGCGTGGATGTCACCGGTTTCCAGCCCAAGAAACCAGGCGCTGATCCCGCCCAGGGGCACGCCGATCATCAGAACGTAGATCAGCAGATGCCCCCACCCCGCCGCCCGCACCGAAAGGCTGCCCGGCACGCCCGGGGCTTCGGGTGCGCCGCGGGTCAGCCG
>JANMGI010000064.1:0-2665 GCA_031374565.1 Paracoccaceae bacterium
TGGCCGAGGGCATGATGACATGGCGCATCACTTGCCAGCGCGTCGCGCCGAAGGAATATGCGGCGTGAATTTGTTCGATGGCTGCCGACTTCACACCGGACCGCGCCCCAAGGACGACGGGCGCGAAGACCGACAGGAAAATCAGCAGGACCTTCGACATCTCGCCGATGCCGAACCAGATGATCATCAGCGGCAGATAGGCCAGCGGCGGGATCGGGCGGTAAAACTCGATGGGCGGGTCGAAGATGCCGCGCATCAGCGGGCTCATCCCCATGGCAAGACCAAGCGGAATGCCGATCACGCAGGCCAGAAGGAAAGCCCCGAAGACCCTGGCGGTCGAAATCAGGATGTGTTGCGGAAACGACGTGTTGGTAAACCCGTTCTGCCAGATGTCGACAAACTTGCCGACCACGGCGACCGGCGACGGGACGAACAGGGGCTTGACCCAGCCCATCGCCGTGACGAGCCACCACACGAACAGCATCGTCCCGACCGAGGCCATGGAAAGCCAGAACGTGTTGCCCTGACCGGGGACACCGTAGATCTCTCCCGGACGCGTCGGGCGTGCCCGCGAAAGGCGGGCCCATAGACCTGGGGCCTTGGCTGGGGGAGGGGTGCTCATGCGGCGGCTTCCTCGTCTGCGAAGATGATCTTCAGGACATCTTCGCGCAGTTGGATGAACTCGGGCGAGGCCTTGACCTGACGCGCTGGTGCGCCGCCCAGGAACTGGCGTGAAAAGGGCAGGTCGAAGGTGTGGGTGATCCGGCCCGGCCGGGGCGACATCACGATCAGCTTGGTGCCCATGAACAGGGCCTCTTCGACACTGTGAGTGATGAAGAAGATCGATTTCTTAGTCTCGCCCCAGATGTTCAGGATCAGCTCCTGCGCCTTTTCCCGGGTCAGCGCATCAAGCGCGCCCAAGGGCTCGTCCATCAGCAGGATCTTCGGGTCGCAAGTCAGCGCGCGGGCAATGCCGACCCGCTGCTGCATCCCGCCAGAAAGCTTGTAGACCGGCGAATTCTGGAACCCGTCCAGCCCCAGAAGGCCGATGAAGCCATTGGCAGTCTTGTAACGGTCCTGCTTGGCAACACCTTGTATCTGCAAACCGAAGGCGACGTTGTCCAGAACGTTCAGCCAGGGCAGCAGCGCGTGCTTCTGAAACACCACCGCCCGGTCGGCACCGGGGCCGTAAACGGTCTGGCCATCCAGCTTCAGGCTGCCAGAGGATGGCGAAAGGAAGCCCGCGATCAGGTTCAGCAGCGTTGACTTGCCGCAGCCTGAAGCCCCCAGCGCCACGACAAACTCACCGAGGCCGATTTCCAGATTTATCGCGCTTAGTGCTGCAACAGGAGGGCGGCCATCGGCTGCTGGGTAGACAACGGACACATGTTCGATGTTCAGGCTCAAGGACCCCTCCTTCCGCGTTCGGTTGGGATTGCCCGCACCCTAAAGATGCGGACAATCCCCTGGATCATTACTGCGCGGCAGCCTGGGCGTAGGTCGGGTTCACGAAGGCAGTGTAGTCGTCAAGGGTCGTGTCAATACGACCGGCACCTTTAAGGAAGTCCGCCGTGACTTTGATCTTCGGCGCAGCACTGCCAAGCCAGGCGTCGGTTCCCTGCTCGGCCATCGGCAGGAAGGTGAAGCCTTCCAGAATGCCCGGCACCTGGGCCGGATCGGCGCCGGTGGCAGCGGCAAGGGCCTTGACCGGCTCGCTGTCGGCAGTCCAGGCCGCCGGGTCGGCCAGATACATGCCGTTCACCTTGTCGACCGCTTTCAGGAAGGCCACGATCTTGTCCTTGTTGGCCTCGCCGAACTCGCGGCTCACCACCCAGCCGTCATAGGTCGGGAAACCCCATTCCGCGGTCTGGTCCGCGCCAATGATCAGGGTGCCAGTCTTCAGGATTTCCGATTGCACAGGCTGCCAGATCCAGGCGGCGTCGATGGACCCCTGGCCCCAGGCGGCGGCAATGTCATCGGGCTTCATGCCGACGATGTTGACGTCCGCCTCGGTCAGGCCTTCATGCTGAAGCGCACCCATCAGCGAATAATGCGCGGTCGATCCGATCGGCACGCCAACGGTCTTGCCCTTCAGGTCAGCGACGCTGGCGATGCCAGCGTCATTCCGGGCAATCAGCGATTCCGCTTTGCCGATCACGTCGGAATAGGCAATCAGTTGCAGGTCCAGCCCGGTGCTTGCCCCGATGGCCACCGGCGATGAGCCAAGCTCGGACAGCACGACATCGCCCGACGCCATGGCCGCGATCACATCGGTTCCGGCGTCGAACTTGCGCCACTCGATCTCCCATCCGGTTGCCTTGGCAAGCTCATCCGAGGTGGACAGAAGCTGCATCGGGGTCGGGTTGCCGAAATGGCCGATGATGATCTTTTCGGCGAAGGCCTGGCTGGCAAGCAGCGCTGACGCCGCGACGCCAAGCAGGAAGGGTTTCAGTTTGAAGGTCATGGTCGTCTCCACTGTTGATCTGATCTTGATCAGGTTCTTGTTTATCCGGTCCGTTCTTCCAAGTGCACGGTCTTTTTGTCCTTGTCGGTCGCGAAATCCCTGATGGCTGCAACCAGCACATCGAGTGTATCGAAAACCGGTGTGCTGCCCGAAACTGCATCAGCAATCAAAGAGAACTCGGTGCAGGCGATCATCTGCACC
>JANMGI010000133.1:0-1643 GCA_031374565.1 Paracoccaceae bacterium
GCGACCAGCGGCAGTCCCCTTGTGCGCAGGCCGCGCACGGCGTCACGCAAGATCGGGGTTTCGGGGGCCATCAATGCGACGCCAACGTAGTCGCCGTCTGGCAGAGTCGCCAGAAGGGCTGCAAGCGCGTGGGGGTCTTCGGCCGGAAAGCGGTGGAGACGCAGTTCAGTCCGGTTGGTGGCGGCGACCGAGCCTGCTTCGGTCAGAGCTTCCGCAAGCGACTGAATGAATTGGCTTTCGGTGTCTGGAAGCAAGACGGCGACGCGGTAGGTCCGCCCGCGTGCCAGATTGGCGGCGGTCAGGTCACGGACATATCCAAGTTTCGCGATGGCGTCATTCACCGCACGGATGGTCTTTTCGCGCACGCCGGGGCGGGCGTTCAGCACCCGGTCCACGGTGGCCAGGCTGACGCCAGCCTCACGCGCAATATCGTTGACTGTTGGCCGCAAGATGGGCTCCGGGTTTTCCAGTTACAGTATCGGGCGCGCACTGAGGTACGTCAATCAGGTAGTCGAGGGCCAAACGTATTGGATAAGGTGGATTTCCGGCAAAGCGGGGGCTAACCTTGGCCCTAAACGGGGAGGCTGACCCATGACACGTTCCATCCTGCTGTTCGGTGACAGCAACACCCACGGCACGATGCCGATGCCGGACCTTGGCTTTGGTGGCCGGTTTGACCGCGATGAGCGCTGGGCGGGGCGGCTGGCCAGGCTGTTGCCAGGCTGGGAGGTGATTGCCGAAGGCCATCCGGGGCGGACGACGGTGCATGATGACCCGGTTGAAGGGGCACATCGCAACGGGCTGACGGTACTTCCGGCGCTGCTGGAGTCCCACAAGCCGCTGGACGTGGTGCTCATGATGCTGGGGACCAATGACTTGAAAGAGCGGTTTTCGGTCAATGCCTGCGACATTGCGCTGTCGCTGGAGCGGTTGGTGCGGGTGATCCTTGGGTCGGGTGCGGGTCCGGGCAACGGCGCGCCGGGGGTGCTTCTGGTGGCCCCACCGCCGATCATCGAAGTCGGTTGCCTTGCAGGAATGTTCGCGGGTGGGGCGGCCAAGTCGGTCGCGCTGGCGGCGGAAGTGCAGGCAGCGGCGAAGCGGGTGGGGGTGCCGTTCCTGGATGGGGGACAAGTGGTGCAGGTCTCGCCCATCGATGGCATCCACTATGACACGGCGGCGAACCCCGCGCTGGCAGAGGCGTTCGCCACGGCGATCAAGGTGCATTTCCCCGGCTGACTGTCGCGTTTTCGCTGGAATCGGGGGGCTTGCGGGCGCAAAGTCGCAGAATGTGGCACCCTATGACCCAGCATGACCCCTCGCATGCCATTGCCGAGTTGCGCGCCAATGTCGCTGTGCCGTTCGAGCGCGCCCACGCGATGCCGAAGTCGGTCTACACCTCACCCGCATTCGCTAAGGCCGAGGAGGAGTATATTTTCGGGCAGGAGTGGCTGTGTGCGGGGCGGGCAGATGCCTTGCCGAACCCCGGCGACTATCTGACGATGATGATTTCGGGTGAGCCGGTGATCATCCTGCGCGACCGCGAGGGGGTGTTGCGGGGCATGTCGAACGTCTGCCGTCACCGGATGAGCACGCTTCTGGAAGGCAGGGGCAATGTGCGGTCGATCGTCTGCCCCTACCACGCC
>JANMGI010000189.1:0-1658 GCA_031374565.1 Paracoccaceae bacterium
CGCGCAAGAATGAAGCGCAGCTTTCCGTCGACCACCTTCTTGTCCTGCCCCATCAGGGCGATCAACGCCTCGGACCCCGGCAGATCGCCGGGAATGTCGGCGATATCGACCTTCATCCCCATCGCTTTCAGATGCGCCCGCACGCGGCTGGGCTCTTCCTGACTGCACAGGCCAAGACGCGCGGACAGCTCGAACGCCAAAGCGCAGCCGATTGCGACGCCTTCGCCGTGAAGAAGGCGGTTGGAATATCCCGTCGCCTTTTCAAGGGCATGGCAAAAGGTGTGGCCAAGGTTCAGAAGGGCACGCTCGCCCTCTTCCGTCTCATCGCGGGAAACGATGCAGGCCTTCATTTCGACCGAGCGCGTCACGGCACGCAGACGCGCGGTCTGGTCGCCGTAGCGTAGCGTCGGGCCGTCACGTTCTAGCCAGTCGAAAAAGGCCGCATCGCCCAGAAGTCCGTATTTCACCACCTCGCCGTAGCCCGACAGGAAGTCGCGGTCGGAAAGCGTGTTCAGGACGTCAATGTCGGCCAGCACCAGACTGGGCTGGTGGAAGGCACCGACAAGGTTCTTGCCTTGCGCCGTATTGATCCCGGTCTTGCCGCCGACCGAGCTGTCGACTTGTGCCAGAAGCGAGGTTGGCAGCTGCACAAAGCGCACGCCCCGGCGCAGGATGGCGGCGGAGAAGCCCACCAAATCGCCGATCACGCCACCGCCGAGGGCAAGGACCACATCCTTCCTCTCGACCTTCTGGTCCAGAAGCCATTCGGTGCAGCGGGCGAGGTTCTCCCAGTTCTTCGTCCCCTCGCCCGGTGGCAACGCCAAAGCGGTCGAAGCGATACCCACAGCGTCCAGCGCTGCTTGCAGCTGTGGCAGATGCAGTGCGGCCACCGTTTCTTCGGTGACAATCGCCACGCGTTGGCGACGAAGAAGCGGCGCGATCTCCTCGCCCGCGCGAGCGAGAAGGCCGGGGCCGATCCGCACCTCGTAGGAGCGTTCGCCAAGTTCAACGGCAACCCTGTTCATCAAACCTCCAGCACGTCCGGCCGCTTGCGCAGCGCCTCGACCACGCGTGAGGCCATGTCCTCGACCGAGCGCTCGGCAGCGCTTTCGACCACGATGTCGGCCTGTGCATAGAACGGCTGGCGTGCCTCGTAAAGCTCGCGCAGCGTTTCGCGGGGGTTTGCGGTACGCAACAGGGGGCGTGTCGCCTTGTGACGGACGCGCTGCCAGAGAAGCTCCAGATCGGCCCTAAGCCAGACGGAGACGCCAGCGTCGTGGATCTGCGCGCGGTTTGCATCGGACAGAAAGGCCCCGCCCCCGGTGGACAACACGCAAGGCGTGCCCCGCAGAAGCCGCCCGATGACTTCAGTTTCGCGGGCGCGGAAGAAGGATTCACCATCGCGTGCAAAGATTTCGGCAATAGACCGGCTGGCGGCGCGAACAATCTCTTCGTCGGAATCGCAGAACTCCACCCCAAGCTGACGGGCCACTGCGGTGCCGACGGCGGTCTTTCCCGCACCCATCATACCCACAAGGACAACCGTTTTCGCCAGCCTGCTCATCGCTCTCTGCTTCGTGACCCCGGGCGAGGACTTGCCGAAGGGAAATCTTTCCCCCTCAATGGCGTGAAGTTTTCCCGAATGCTATATACATTCG
>JANMGI010000234.1:0-3439 GCA_031374565.1 Paracoccaceae bacterium
CCATATGGAGACGCTGGCCGAACGCCTCTCTCACGGGCTGGCAAAGGTCATCGACCGCCACCGCGCCCCCTGGCACGTCGTCCGCGTCGGCGCTCGGGTCGAATTCATCTGCGCCCCCGGTCCGTTGCAGAACGGGACAGAGGCCGCCACCGCCCACCAGCCGCGCCTTGAGGCCGCGATCCACACCGGCCTGATCAACCGGGGCACGCTGATCGCGCCCTTCCACAACATGATGCTGATCAGCCCCGCCACCCGCAAAGCTCAGGTTGACCGGCTGATCAAAAACTTCGACACCATCCTCACCGACCTTTTCAAAGCAGCCTGACCCATGCCCCTGACCAGCCCCTCCGGTTCCACCCCTGCCGAGGCGGAAGCCTTTCTCGCGGCCCATCCCGAGATTGAGGCTTTTGACATTATCCTGCACGACGCCAACGGGATTGGCCGTGGAAAGATCATCCGGCGGCATGAGCTTTTGTCCTTTTACAACAATGGCCGCCATTTGCCGATTTCCATCCTTGGCCTTGATATCTGCGGCGAGGATGTCCACGAAACCGGACTGATCTGGGATCAGGGTGACGGCGACCTGCGCGCCTGGCCGATCCCCGGCACGTTGAAGCCCCTGCACAACACCACGCCTGCGCGCGGCGAAGTGTTCATGTCGATGTACATGCTGGACGGCGCGCGCATGACCTCGGACCCACGCCACGCACTTCAGCGTCAGGTGGACGCGCTGGCCGCAGAAGGCCTGCATCCCGCGGGGGCCTTTGAACTGGAATTCTTCCTTCTTGACCCCGAACGCGGCCCCGACGGCAAGATGCAGCCCGCCCGCGACGTGCTGGACCGCCGCAAGTCGAACAAGACCGAGGTTTATTCCGTCGACCATCTGCACGGGATGCTGCCTCTTTTCAGCGACGTCTACGCAGGAGCAGAAAAGGCCGGGATCAAGGCCGAGACGCTGATCTCCGAATATGCCCCCGGGCAGTACGAACTCACGCTGCACTACCGGACCGACGTGATGCAGGCCGCCGATGACCTGATGCGCCTGAAGCGCATCGTCCGCGCCCAAGCCCGCGCGCATGGTGTCGTCGCCTGCTTCATGGCCAAGCCGAACGAGAACTATGCGGGCTCGGGGATGCATTTCCACGTCTCGATGCTGGACGGTGCCGGCAAGAACGTCTTCGTCGAAAAGGACGAAGGTCACTGGAACCCGACCATCCTGCACGCTCTTGGCGGGCTGAAGCAGACGATGGGTGAATCGATGCTGGTCTTTGCGCCCCACGCCAACTCATGGCGGCGCTTTGCAAACCAGTCCTATGCGCCGGTCAGCCCGACCTGGGGCGTCAACAACCGCTCGGTCGCGTTGCGCATTCCGGCGGGCGACATCAAGGCCCGCCGGATCGAGCACCGCCCCGCAGGAGTGGATTCAAACCCCTACCTTGTGGCCGCGACCGTTCTGGCCGCCATCCGCCATGGGCTTGCCCAGAAGATCGATCCCGGCCCGGAAACCACCGGCAACGGCTATGCCGATGAAGATGGTGCGGCAATCCCGACCGACTGGAAATCGGCAATCGATGCGGCCAAACGGTCCGACTTCCTGAAGGATGCGCTAGGGGAAGACATGCACCGCACCTTCACTGCAATCAAGGCGGCGGAATATGCGCGGGTTATGCGGACGGTCAGCGAAGTGGACTTCGACCTCTACCTGCACACCGTCTGACCGCCAGAGACCAAATTTCTTGAACAAGAAATTTGTCAAAATCCTTACTCAAGGATTTTGGCCCTTCGCCCACCGGCAGACCTCCGAACACACCGCCACTCCTCGTGCAATCGCCGCCGCGATGATCCCCGGCACCCTGTCGTCCAATCCCACCGGCGGCAGGATGCGCCCCCGGAACCCCGCTTCTGCCAGTGCGGCGGGGATGTCGTCGCTGACATGCCCGCCCTCGGCCGCAAAGAACGGCAGGCAGACGCCCGCCCGCCCGGTCAGCGTGGACAGTTGCGGCTCCTGATCGATGAAACCCGTCGCGACCCCAGCCCCGGTCTCTTCGGCGATCCGCCCCGCCACATGCCGCGCGATGTCCGAGGGCACCGACGATTTGAACGACCCATGCGCTGCAAGGATCACCTCATCCGCCCCCACCTCACGCACCAGCGTCACGCACAACTCATGCACCAAAGGGTCGCAGCCGAAAGGCTCCAGCACAGTCCAATCCAAAGCCCCCGCCTCTGCCAGCCGCTTCGGGATCTGCACCCGCGCAAACCAGCCCCCCGCCATGAACATCGGGAAGACCACGCCCCCCGACCGCCCCGCCACCGCCCGCGCAATCGCCCCGTCTTCGGCCAGCGTGGCCGCCCCCACCGACCATCCCGGCAACAGGGACTGCACCTTAGCCGCCAACGCCTCCAGCGCTGCCCCGGCAGGGTGCGGGTCGGAGGGCTGGCCATGGGCCACGATCAGGGCATGTTTCGTCATGCTGCGATAGGTGACGCGCAGGCCACCATGGTCAAGCCCTCAGGGCATCCGGTTGGCGATGTAGCGGGCAAAATCATAGTTCGGCCGCTCCAGATGGCTAAGAGCGCCGGGGCTGGACATGCCCGAGCAAAGCCCCCGCCAGACCTTTTCCACGCAGCCCTTGTCCTCGACGTTCACGTCATCCAGAAGCGCCTTCACGCCCGTCAGATGCCGCTCGGCCTCGGGGTCAGCCATCCACTCGGCACTCATCCCGCCCCCGAACAGCACCCGGACCGATCCCGGACCGTCCGGCGTCAGCGACAGATACCAGAAATACCCCGGCGTCAGCGTGATGAGGAGCGCCGGGTAGATCGCCAGAAGCCAGGTGATCCGCCGGTCATCGCCCTGCAACGCCGTGTTCGACGGATGCGCCAAAGCCAGCGGTACAAGGTCATTTTTGATGATCCAATGGTAGTTGAACGCCTCTTCCCCCTCGGGGCATTCCATCTGGTTCAGGTCCGAAGCCCCCCCGATGGTCCCCGCATGGCAGACCGGCAAGTGGTAGCTTTCCATGAAATTCTCGGCCAGCACCTTCCAGTTGGTGTCCCAGCGGAACTCTTCGCGGAAAACCTCGCGGTAGTCCTTCATCGGCAGATGCCCGACCAGCCGGTCCACCCCCGCCAGCCGCTCCTCCACCGGCGGCGCTTCGGCGTTCAGCGTCACCATGATCCATCCCTGCCAGTCCTCGACCCGGACGGGTGGAAGCTTCACGTCCTCCCGGCAGAAATCCTCGTTCCGTGCCATCGCAGGCGCCCCGCGCAACGACCCATCAAGATTGTAGGTCCAGGCGTGGTAGGGGCAGACGATCGACCGCACATTGCCCCTGCCTTCCAGAAGCGTGCTCATCCGGTGACGGCAGACGTTCGACATGCCCCGCAACACCCCCTCGCGGTCGCGCAGGATGATCACCGGCTCACCCGAAATCAT
>JANMGI010000252.1:0-1527 GCA_031374565.1 Paracoccaceae bacterium
ATG
The DNA here is from genome assembly GCA_031374565.1 of Paracoccaceae bacterium. Lineage (GTDB taxonomy): Bacteria > Pseudomonadota > Alphaproteobacteria > Rhodobacterales > Rhodobacteraceae > Tabrizicola. The sequence continues at coordinate 4 of JANMGI010000252.1, forward strand.
GCCGACCCGCATATCGTGCGCAAGATTGTCGAGGGACGGGAACAGGACATCCGGCCATGCGTTGGGGCGACCTACTGTCTGGACCGGATCTACCAGGGCGGCATGGCGCTTTGCATCCACAACCCTTCGACAGGGCGCGAGGAAACGCAGCCGCATGACATCGAACCGGCTTTGCAGAAGAAGAGGGTAGTTGTGGTCGGCGCCGGTCCTGCGGGTCTGGAAGCCGCGCGGGTAGCAGCCGAGCGGGGGCATTCGGTCGTGGTCTTCGAAGTGGCCGACCAGCCCGGCGGGCAGGTTCGCCTGACCGCGCAATCAAAGCGCCGGGCCGAGATGATCGGGATCATCGACTGGCGTCTGGCCCAATGCACCGCGAAGGGCGTGGAGTTCCGGTTCAACACCTGGGCCGAGGCTTCGGCTGTGCTGGCCGAGGCCCCGGATGTTGTTGTGATCGCCACCGGCGGTTTGCCGACGACGGGCCTTCTGGCTGAGGGCAATGATCTGGTGTTGTCCTCATGGGACATCCTGTCGGGCGACGCTAAGCCGGGCTCGAATGTGCTGATCTACGATGACGCGGGCGACCATGCGGCGCTGCAGGCGGCTCAGGTGATCGCGGAGGCGGGCGGCAAGGTGGAGGTGATGACCCGTGACCGCAGCTTCTCTCCGGAGGTGATGGGGATGAACCTGGTCCCTTACATGCGCGCCCTGCAGGACAAGGCGGTGACCTTCACGGTGACCTACAAGCTGGACGCCGTACGGCGGGCGGGCAACCAGCTGGAGGCGGTGATCGGGTCGGATTACATGAAGCTGACCAAGACGGCGGTTTATGATCAGGTGGTGGTGAATGGGGGGACGCAGCCCCTGGCGGACCTTTACTTCGCTCTGAGGCCGCTGTCGGCCAACAAGGGGGCGGTGGACTACGAGGCGATGATCGACGGGAGGGCCCAGCCTGCCGGGGACGGGTTCCAGCTTTACCGGATCGGCGACGCGGTCGAGGCGAGGAACACCCACGCGGCAATCTATGATGCGCTGCGGCTGGTGAGGACTGTCTGAAGGGCGGGGCTAGGTCCGCTTTCTGCAGTACATTTCCATCCGGTGATGGATGATCTCGAAGCCCATTTCTGCGGCGATTTCGCGCTGGAGCTGCTCGATCTTCTCCGACCGGAACTCGGTGATCTGGCCGGTGTCGAGGTCGACGATGTGGTCGTGATGGGGGGCGTCCGCCACCTCATACCTCGCCCCGCCGTTTTCGAGGGCGAGCCGCAGGACCACGCCCTCGCGTTCGAGAACCGAGAGGGTCCGGTAGACGGTGGCGAGCGAGAGGCTGTCGTCGAGGGTCCGCGCCCGACGGTGAAGCTCGGCCGCGTCGGGGTGGTCCTCGGCCTGCGCGAGGACCTTGAGGAGCGCCTCCCGCTGGCGGGTCACACGGACTCCGGTGTCGCGGAGGGCCTGGGTGGGGTCTTGCTTCATCAGGGGATGGTAGCGGGTGGGGGGTCTGCGGTCAAACTTGGCGATGTGTCCACGGTG
>JANMGI010000254.1:0-5024 GCA_031374565.1 Paracoccaceae bacterium
TGTCTATGTCATGCAGCACGGCGAAGTGCGTGAGGAAGGCCCGACCGAGGCGTTGTTCACCGCGCCGCAGCATCCCTATACCCGCCGCCTGCTTGGCTCTGAACCCAAGGGCCAGGCCGATCCCGCGCAGGTCGGGACCGACACCGTGCTGGAAGGCCGCAACATCCGCGTCACCTACAACTTGCGCAAGGGCGGGGCGTTCCGGGGGACATGGTCGAAGTTGCAGGCGGTGGACGGGTTGTCGCTATCGCTGAAACGCGGCGAAACGCTTGGTCTGGTGGGCGAGTCAGGGTCAGGCAAGACCACCTTTGGCCAGGCCCTTTTGCGGCTGAACAACCTGACCGAGGGCGAAGTGGAATTCCTCGGGCATCGCATCGACGGGCTGGACCGCAAGGGCATGAACCCCTACCGGCAGCGGATGCAGATCGTGTTCCAGGACCCGTTCTCCAGCCTCAACCCCCGCATGTCGGTGCGCCAGTTGATCGAGGAAGGCCTGATCGTCAACCGTCTTGGCCGCACCCGCGCGGAACGGGAAGAGCGGGTGAAGCAGGCGCTGCGCGATTCCGGCTTGCCGGACACCATCCTGTCGCGCTTTCCGCATGAATTCTCCGGCGGACAGCGGCAGCGCCTTGCCATCGCCCGCGCCGTCGCACTTGAGCCGGAGTTCATCCTGCTGGACGAGCCGACAAGCGCCCTCGACCTGTCCGTCCAGGCCCAGATCATCGAGCTTTTGCGCAAGCTTCAGCGTGACAAGGGCCTGAGCTATCTGTTCATCAGCCACGACCTGAAGGTCGTCCGCGCCCTGTGCCACCGGGTCATCGTCATGCAGAACGGCCAGATCGTCGAACAAGGCCCGGTCGATGCCGTGCTGGAACGCCCTACAACCGACTACACCCGCCGCCTTGTGAAAGCGGCTTTCGAAATCGCAGCCTAAAGGACCCACCATGCCCACCCCCGTCATCACCTTCATCGGCGCTGGTTCCGCCGTCTTCACAAAGAACATCGCGGGCGACATCCTGTCGCGGCCGGCACTGGCCGGTGCGGAAATCCGGCTGATGGACATCAACCCCGAGCGGCTGGAAGAATCCGAGATCATCGTCGGCAAGCTGGCCCAGACCCTTGGCGGCAAGGCATCGGTCAAGACCTACACCAGCCAGAAGCGCGCCCTGACCGGGGCGGATTTTGTCGTCGTCTGCTTCCAGATCGGCGGGTATGACCCCTGCACCATCACCGACTTTGACGTGCCGAAGAAGTTCGGCCTGCGCCAGACCATCGCCGACACGCTGGGGATCGGTGGCATCATGCGGGGCTTGCGCACCGTGCCGCACCTCTGGTCGATCTGCGACGATCTGCTGGAGGTCGCACCCAACGCGATCATGCTGCAATACGTCAACCCGATGGCGATCAACACCTGGGCGATTGCGGCGCGCTATCCGACGATCCGGCAGGTCGGCCTTTGCCATTCCGTGCAAGGCACGGCCTATGAACTGGCGCGCGATCTGGACATTCCGGTCGAGGAAATCCGTTACCGCGCGGGCGGGATCAACCACATGGCCTTTTACCTCACCTTCGAGCATCGGCAGGCGGATGGGTCCTACAAGAACCTCTATCCCGATCTGGTGAGGGGCTACCGCGAGGGGCGGTTCCCCAAGCCCAGCAGCTGGAACCCGCGCTGCCCGAACAAGGTGCGCTACGAGATGCTGACCCGGCTTGGGCATTTCGTGACGGAAAGCTCCGAGCATTTCGCCGAATACACCCCCTGGTTCATCAAGCGCGACCGGCCGGATCTGATCGAGAAATTCGGCATTCCGCTGGACGAATACCCCAAGCGCTGCGTCGAACAGATCGCGCGGTGGAAGAAAGAGGCCGCAGCGCTTAAGTCGGCGAATACCGTCGAGGTTCTGGAAAGCCACGAATACGCCAGCCAGATCGTGAACTCGGTCGTGACGGGTGAGCCTTCGGTGATCTACGGCAACATCGGCAACCGGGGCTATATCCCGCAGCTTCCCGCCGGTTGCGCGGTGGAAGTGCCGGTGCTGGTGGATTCAAGCGGCCTGCAGCCGACCATCGTGCAGGACATCCCGCCGCAGCTGATCGCGCTGATGCGGACCAACATCAACGTGCAAGAGCTGACAGTGCAGGCGCTGCTGACCGAGAACCCCGAGCATATCTACCACGCCGCCATGCTGGACCCCCACACTGGGGCGGAATTGGACCTCGACCAGATCTGGGCGATGACGACCGAGCTTCTGGAAGCCCACGGCGACTGGCTGCCGGAATGGGCGCGGGTTCCCGTGCGGAAGGCGGGCTAAGGCATGTGGCCCCGGCGCATCTGCGTTGTCGGGGGCGGCACAGCCGGTTGGCTTGCCGCGATGATGCTGGGCGACAGCGCCCGGCGCGGGGGCCATGCTTGCGAGGTGACGGTCATCGAGAGCTCGAAGATCGGGACCATCGGGGTGGGAGAGGGCACCACTGCCGTCTTCCGCCAGATGCTTCAGCACTTCGGACAGGACGAGGTTGAATTCATCGCTGCCACCGGGGCCACGATCAAGTTCGGCATCCGCCACCGCGACTGGCGGCGGAAGGGGCATTCCTACGACGGCCCCATCGACGATCCGCACCGGGTTGCCGGGTTCGACGTCAATGCGCTGGATGTCTATCAGGTCAGTCAAGGGGAGAGCGTCGGCGAGACGCATCTGTTTCAGCACCTTTTGAACGGCAATCGCAGCCCCTTCGCCATGGTGAACGGCCGCCGCGTCCCCGTCGGCCCCTTCCACCACGCCTTCCACTTCGATCAGGCATTGGCGGGCAAGTGGCTGCGGTCAAAGGCGAAAGCCATCGCCACCATCGACGATCAGGTGCAAAGCGTTGAACGCAACCCCGAGACCGGGGACATCACCGCTTTGGCGCTGGAGGGCGGCGCGCGGGTCGAGGCCGACCTTTTCGTGGACTGCACCGGCTTTCGTCGCGCGCTGATCGGCCCGATGGGCTCCACATGGGTCAGCTACCGCGACACCCTGCCGGTGAACCGGGCAATCCCGTTCTGGCTGGATATCCCTGAGGGAGAGGAGATCGAGCCTTGCACGCTTGCCTGGGCGCAAGGTGCGGGCTGGATGTGGAAGATCCCGACCCAAGGCCGCTATGGCTGCGGCTATGTCTTCTCGGATGCGCATGTGACCCCGGATCAGGCCAAGGCCGAGATCGAGGGAGTGCTGGGCCACCCGGTCGAGGTAAGGAACGACATCAGGATCGACGCTGGCCGACTGGACCAGCAATGGTCCCACAACTGCGTCGCCCTCGGCCTCTCCTCCAGCTTTCTGGAACCGCTGGAAGCCACGTCGATCCACGGCACCGTGGTGCAACTGATGCTGCTGAGTTCGATCCTGCCGAACCCCGACGACCGCGCCCGTGCGGCCTTCAACGCCGCCGCCGCCCGGCAGGTGGATGATTTCCGCGACTTCATCCGGCTGCACTACGTCAGCGAGCGCCGGGATACGCCGTTCTGGCAGGACGTGGCGGGGTCCTTGCCCGACCGGCTGGCGGACCGGCTTCGGCTTTGGCAAGGCAACGTCCCAGGTCCCGAGGATTTCCAGCCTTTCCCGATGGGCCTGCCCCACACCGACCACCACCTGCATGTTCCGGTGCTGGATGGCCTTGGCCTTTTGAACCCGAAGGCCGCAAAGGACTGGCTTGCAGAACGCCCCAAACTGCGCGCCAATGCCCGCCGGTCGGCACGGTCGCTGGCCACGGAATATCGGCTGGCCGCGAAGCAGGCCATTGCCCACCGCGCCTTTCTGAACAGTCTGCACGAACCGGTCTAGGCCGCCTCGTCCCGCTGCGCGCGGAAGGCCATCGGCGACATCCCGCGATGCCTGCGGAAGGCCTTGGCCAGATAGTTTGCCTCGGCAAAGCCGGTCGCACGGGCGATCTCGGCGATCTTCATTTCGGAGGCTGTCAGCAGGCGTTCGACCCGGTCCATCCGGCGGGCGTGGACATGGTCTGATGGCGGCACCCCTACCTCGGCGGCAAAGCGGCGCACGAAATGCGCGCGGCTTAACCCCGCGACCTGCGCCAGCGCATCGACCCGCAAATCGCCGCCTAGGGTCGCCTCGATAAACGCCAGAACCCGCGCCATTTCGGGCGCAAGGGCCACCCGCTGCTGAAGGCCTTCGGCAAAGGCTGCGTCGTGCAACACCGCGAGCGCGCCGTAGCCAAGCACAGACGCCTGCCCCGGCGTCAGCCCCGGCTGGGTCAGAAGCGCATGGGCCGCCCCGGCCAGCCGTGCCGTGCCCTCTGGCCCCGGTTGCAAGACTGGCCCGGCAACCGCCAGCACGTCGCGCGCCAGCCGCAGCGCCTCGCGTCCGGACAGGACCAACCAGAAATATTCCCAATGCCCGCCGCGATCCAGCCAGTAGCGATGCGCGTGCGGCATCGTCACAAGCATGGTTTGACCCGGACCTAAGCGATACCGCGCCCCACCGAAGTCCAGCCGCCCCTCGCCCAGAAGGGTATGCTGGATCACCAGAAACGGTTCGGTCCCGCGCTTCATCCCGTCCCAACTGTAAAGCTCATTCCGCCGCTGTTCGTAGCCAGCTGCCTCGGTCAGGACACCCAAGGAACTCACCGAACCACGGCGCGTCAAGCTGCGGATGTCGTGGCCATGGGCCAGAAGGTCAGACAGCATGAAATTACCTACATTGGCACAAGATTTCTCTACACGACCCCGCCCATTGCGCCTAGCCTTTCGTGCAACCAAGGGAGGGTTCCCCATGCCATTCAAGCTGTGCATCATCGGCGCAGGCAGCGTCGGTTTTACCCGGAAGCTCTGCTCTGACATCCTGTCGGTGCCCGAGTTTGAGGGGATCGAGATTGCGCTGACCGATATCAGCCAGTCGAACCTGGACATGATCGCCCAGATCCTGCGGAAGATGGTGCAGGTGAGCGGCCTCAAGACCAAGATCACCGCCACGACGGACCGCCGCCGTGCGCTGGAGGGTGCGAAATACGTGATGAACACCGTTCGC
>JANMGI010000255.1:0-3673 GCA_031374565.1 Paracoccaceae bacterium
AGCCGCGTCCCGGCACGATCGACCAGAAAGACAGGCTGGAAGCACGGCATCGGGTGATGCAGAATCTTCTGCCGCCGGTCATCTACCGTCGTCTGGGCCACCGGCTGCGCAAGTTTGGGATCTAGGTAGTCGTCCGGCACAAGGGCGCGAGGAAGCTTGCCACCTCGCGCGCCACGACCTCCGGGGCGAAGCGGGCCGCCACATCGGCGCGTGCGGCCAAGCCAAGTCGCAGCGTAAGTTCGGGATCGCCCAGCAGCCTTAGGCACGCATCGGCCAGCGCCACGGGGTCTTCGGACGGCACCAGAATCCCGGTTTCGCTGTCTCGGATAATCTCGGCACAGCCGCCGACGCGGGTGCTGACCACGGCAGAGCCTGCCGACATCGCCTCGATCAAGGCGACGCCGAAAGTTTCATAGCGTGAAGCGATGACGGTGATCGGGTGCGCGCGGCGGATTTCGGCGATCTGATCGCGGGTCCGGTGGCCCAGAATGTCGACCCGGTTCCGAATGGCGTCGGGCAGGTGGGCAAGGGCGTCCGCCAGATGCAGGATCGACCCGCCGGTCTGCGCCACGCCACTGTCCGGGCCTACAAAGGTCAACCGGGCGGTGGGATGCGCGGCGCCGATGCGGGCAAAGGCCTTTATCAGCACATCTGCGCCTTTGATGCGGTCGAAGCGGCCGATGAAAAGAAGATGCGGTTCGGGCAAAGCGGCAGCGGGTGCTGCCAGCGGGCCGATATGCACCGGGTTGCCGATGATCGTGGTCGGAAGGTCTGGCAGGCCCCATTCCGTGCGGGTCCGGTCCAGCACATCGCGGGATGGCGATATGATCCCGTCGACATGATGCAAGCCAGCCGCTTCCCAGTCTTCGCGGCGTGCGTCTGGTCCGGCCCCCGGTTTTTCGGGGTGCACACGGTGCAGCCAATGCGGCCCATGCAGCGTGATGACGACCGGGCAGTCCACAACGCGGCGCACCTCGGCGGCCCAGCCGAAGGATTCCTCCATCATCAGGACGTCAATCTTATGGTCGGCCACGGCGCGTCGTGCCCCGGTCAGCAGCCGGTCCAACATTAACTGCCGGATGACCCGGTCCGGGGCGATGCGGAACTGCAGGCGCTGAAGAAGGCTCATGCCCGTGAAGGGCAGATCAATGACGCGGGGGTGGCCGTGCGGGGCGTCAACCGCGAGGGCAAGGATCGTGACCTCATGGCCGATGGCTTGCAGACCTGCCGCCAACTGGGCCGTGGCCGAAGCGATGCCATTGGGTGTCGCGGTGCCCGGCCAGGCGGGAGTGACCAGCCCGATCCGCAAGGGTCTTGCGGGGGCACTGGGCAGCGCATCTGCACCCGTCATCGCATCCGGCCCTTGGATGCTGCTGCAGGCTTCAGACGACTCTTTCTTTCCTTGGGAAGTCCCTGATCGTCGCGCATCAGCCATGCGGCGCGGCCGTCAGCGGGGCCGTTCTGCCTGGAAAGTCCGTCGTCTTGTGATGCCGCTGCGTGTGCCCCGTCTGCCTGCGGTTGTTGCCAGAGAACATAGCCAGCAACCGCCCCTGCCATCAGCCAGACGTAGTTCACCAGGCCAGCATTTGGCAGCAGGTCGATCAAGGTCGAGGACAGGACCAGGATCATGCCGGGGGTGATAAAAGACGGTCCGAAGGTCTTTCTGCGCAAGGCGTAAAAAAGAATGGGAATCGTCAGCAATCCGAAGCGCCCGATGTAACCGAGCCAGCCATAGACGCCGATGAAATTCAGCCAGATCCCGTCGGTGACGCTTGTCATCCGCCCGGTTTCGGGGTCCCAGATCGAGTTGCGCCCCCAGCTTCCCCAGCCCACGAATGGCTTTTCGCTCGCTCGGGCAAGAAGGGCATCTTCATTGTCGAGACGGAATTTGAGCGAGTCGGCACGATCGTCACTGACCGATTTGGCCATGTCATAAACCGTGTCGACAGGAATCCAGCCTGCCCCGCGCAGCAACGGATATAGCAGCACGATACACGCGACAGTCACGGCCAGAATTGTCTGAAGACGACGTCCCAACAGCAGGGCTGCGGCCGAAAAGACCATGGCGATGACCAGCGCCCCAAGCGTTTTGGACAACAGGAGTGCGAAAGTCAGCCAGATCGCGGCAATCATCCAATGAGTGGCTTTGCGCCCCTCGCGCCGGGCCTCGCGGAACAGGACGACAGATGCGATGATCGACATGCAGAAGAAGATGCCAAGCATCAGGCCGTGATTCAGAAAGACGAGCGGACGAAAGCCTCCGTCGCGGATGTGCTGGACGAAATCTTGCGGAAAGAAGCCATAGACCATCCGGTGAAGCTGCGGGCTGATCCGGATTTCAAGAAGTGCGGGGAAGGTGTAGGCCACCCCGGCGATGGCGATGACTTCAAGCAGAACCTTGTGGCCTTCGCGATTGTTCAGATAGCGCAGGCCCAGCCACAGCGGGATCATCTGGAACAAAGTCATCGAAATCAGGCTGTAGGCATCGTAAAGTCGCAGACCCGGCAGGAAAACCCGACCATCGACAATGGGCTGCGCGTTTTGCAAGGCGGTAAGGACCGGAGTGGCGACAACCAGCGCGAGAAGGCCGAAAATCACCTGCCGCCCGGTGCGGGCGGCAAAATCCTGAACGAAAACCGGATTCGGGGCCATGATGGCGCAGAGGATTGCGGCCGAAACCGCGGTGACAAAGGTTCGGTCGAACGCGGGAAGAAGCGGCAGATTGATGTTTGTTTCCGAAGGCAGCAGGAGATGGCCCGCGATAAGCGTCCAGACCAGTGCCCGTTGCAGTGGCAAAAGCCTGAACAGCCCTATGGCCACCAACGGCCAGGCGAACAGCATCAGATAGGCAAAGGTATTCGGCATCCAGGCCCGCATGCATCAAATGGCTTCCGGATGTTGTAGCCAATTTCGGCCGCAAGGAAAATGCTGCTTCACCGGGTCGAGGTATTTCGACGATCACAATTCCGGCGTCTAAGCAGCCTTGGAAGCGGCCCGGTTTTGTGCATTCTGACGCTATGAGCAGTTTCAGGCCCGAGTTGACCGTTTGACCCGCCAGTCCAAGCCTTCCGGCCAGATCGGTGCCGTGATCATCGGCCGCAATGAAGGGGCCCGGCTGGTGGCGTGTCTGGCGTCGTTTCCGCGTGATGTCAGGCCGCTGGTCTATGTCGATTCGGGGTCTACTGACGACAGTGTGGCCAGTGCCAAGGCGGCGGGGGCCGAAGTTGTGGCTTTGGACATGAAGGTGCCCTTCACCGCAGCGCGGGCCCGAAACGCCGGTTTTGCCAGGCTGATGGAAAGCGGTGCCCCGGACTTTGTGCAGTTTATCGACGGAGACTGCCAGATGCAGCCCGGCTGGCTGCCCGAGGCTGCCGGGTTTCTGGCCTTGCGGCCCGAGGTTGGCGTGGTCTGCGGGCGGCGGCGGGAGATCCATCCCGAGGCGTCAGTCTGGAACCGCTTGTGCGATGCGGAATGGGACACTCCGGTCGGCGAGGCGAAGGCCTGCGGCGGCGACGCGCTGATGCGGACGGCGGCGGTGCAGGCGGTCGGCGGCTATGACCCGACGCTGATCGCGGGCGAAGAGCCGGAGCTGTGCGTGCGACTGCGGCAGGCGGGCTGGAAAATCTGGCGGATCGACCGGGAAATGACCCTGCACGATGCGGCGATGACGAAG
>JANMGI010000257.1:0-3722 GCA_031374565.1 Paracoccaceae bacterium
TGCAAGCCGAAGTCGGTGAACCCGCACACCAAGTTCGAGGCCGAAGCCTACATCCTGACCAAGGAAGAAGGCGGCCGTCACACCCCGTTCTTCGCCAACTACCGCCCGCAGTTCTACTTCCGGACCACGGACGTCACCGGGACCGTGCAGCTGCCGGAAGGCACTGAAATGGTCATGCCGGGCGACAACCTGAAGTTCGTGGTCGAACTGATCGCGCCGATCGCGATGGAAGAAAAGCTCCGCTTCGCCATCCGCGAAGGCGGCCGCACCGTCGGCGCTGGGGTTGTGGCGAAAATCATCGCGTAAAGCGACTTGCATCGCGCGCCTTGGTGCATGGTGCCGGATGATCGGGCTGCCCTTCGGGGCGGCCCTTTTTTGTGATGCAAAAGCGCCTATCTTGGCCGAAGACAGCGCGCAAGGCACGAACCATGGCCAAAGACATGACGGGTAAGGAACTGACCGGCGGTTGCCTCTGCGGACACATTCGTTTTGCCGCGAAAGGTGCCCCTGGGAAACCGCACACCTGTTCGTGCCACATGTGCCAGCGTCATTCCGGGGCTCCGACGCTTGTCTGGGTCAGCTATGACAAGGCGGACGTGCGCTGGACCGGGCCGGGTGGGATGCCCAAGCTTTGGCGGTCTTCGGATATCTCCAGTCGCGCGTTCTGCTCGGTCTGCGGCTCGACGCTCGGGGCCGTTGATGACGGGCCGACCATCGGGCTTCTCTCTGGGTCCTTCGACCGTCCGAACCTTGCAAGTCTTGCACCCCAGCGGCACAGCTATGCAGGCTCGCGCCCGAAATGGTGGTGCTTCGGGTCCGGCGGGACGCGCATCGGCGCCTGAGGGCGCCCTCACTTTTGCCGAACAACACTTGATTTGACGATTCGCCCAACCACCCCCACAGTGATCACCTGACCACTTGGGGGAAGCCAGCTATGTGTCAGATGTTCGCCGGGCAGGACCCGGCCCGCTATGAATATGTCACCCGCCGCCTGCGCCTGAACGGCCAGTCGACCAGCATCCGGCTGGAGCGGGCCTTCTGGGGCATCGTCGACCAGATGGCGGCGAAGGATGGAACTTCGACTCCCGCCTTCCTCTCCAAGCTGCATTCGGAAGTGTTGCAGCAGCATGGTGAGGCGTCGAATTTCACCTCGCTTCTGCGCTGCGCCTGCACGATCCATCTGGGTGAGCTGGATCAGATCCCGCAGCCCGGCAACCGCATCGCGGCAGAGTAGAAAAACCGGCCTGTAGTAGTCCGCTACTACCCAACCCCGAAACTGGTTCACTAACCTTACCAATATCAGCCGTTGATGGGGTAAGGCATGGCCAAGGCGATCCATTCGATGATCCGCGTCCTGGACGAGGCGCGGTCGATTGCGTTCTACGATGCGGCCTTCGGGCTTAAGGTCGCGGACCGGCTGGATTTCGAAAGTTTCACCCTGATCTATCTGTCCAACGCCGACAGCAGGTTCGAGTTGGAGCTTACGGTCAACAAGGGCCGCACCGAGGCCTACAATCTGGGCGACGGCTACGGCCATCTGGCGTTCAGCGTCGATGACGCCGACGCCGAACACGCCCGGATGACGGCGGCGGGCCTTCAACCCCGCAAACTGGTGGACTTCGCTCCGGCGGGCAGCGTCATCGCCCGCTTCTTCTTCATCGCGGACCCCGACGGCTATCAGATCGAGGTTCTGCAACGCGGCGGGCGCTATCTCTGAGGAGGGAGAGCAGCCCGACCCAGCCAAAAGCAAGGGAGGACTACCATGACGAAACACGATCTTAGGGGCACCGATCTTCGCGGCCTCACCCGGCGCCAGCTTCTGTCGCGCGGCCTGTCCGCCGGTGCCTTGGCGGTGACGGGAGCCGGCTTCATCGCCGCCCCGAACGCCGCCTGGGCGGTCGAGGTGACGGCGATCACGCCAGAGCAGATGGCGACGCTGTTGCAGATGGCGCGCGACATCTACCCGCACGACAAGGTGGCGGACCAGTTCTATGCGGTGGCCGTCAAGGGCTATGACAGCGCCGAGAAGAAAGACATGGTCGCGGCCGGCATTGCCGAGGTTGACGCTGCAGCCAAGGCGATGGGCCACGCCGACTATGTCTCGATCGGCTGGGAGGCTGACCGGGTCAAGGTCCTGCAATCCATCGAGACCACGGTGTTCTTTCAGACCGTCCGCTCCGGGCTGGTGACCGGGCTTTATAACCAGAAAGAGGTCTGGCCGATCTTCGGCTACCAGGGGGAAAGCTATTCCCAGGGCGGCTACATCGAGCGCGGCTTCAACGACATCGACTGGCTTTGAGGGGAGGGCGAACACATGGTTGCGAAGTTTGATCTGAACGACGACAGCGTGGTCGTCATCATCGGCACCGGAGCTGGGGGCGGGGTCCTGGCCAACGAGCTGGCGCAGAAGGGCGTCAAGGTCGTGGCGCTGGAAGCCGGGGGCCGGTATCTGCCCGAGGACTATATCAACGACGAATGGGAAAGCTTTGGCCAGCTGGCCTGGCTGGACGCCCGCACCACCAGCGGTGATTGGCGTGTGGCCAAGGATTTCTCCGGCCTTCCCGCCTGGATCGTCAAGGCCGTCGGCGGCACGACGACCCACTGGGCCGGGGCCTCGATCCGCTTTCAGGATCACGAATGGAAGGCGCTGACGAATTACGGCGCGGTCGAGGGGGCGAACCTCCTGGACTGGCCCATCGACGGGGCCGAAATGGCGCCCTGGTATGACAAGGCCGAGGAAAAGCTGGGCGTCACCCGCACCGGCAACCGTCCGGGCCTGCCGGGGAACAACAACTACCTTGTGTTCGAGAAGGGTGCCAAGGCGCTTGGCTACACCGAGGTCCACACCGGCCGCATGGCGATCCAGTCTTCGGACGAAACCGGCAACCGGATTTCCTGCCAGCAGACCGGCTTTTGTTTCCAAGGTTGCAAATGGGGGGCCAAATGGTCCGCCGCCTACACCGACATCCCGGATGGTGAGGCGACGGGCAATCTGGAGGTCCGCGACCGCAGCCATGTGGCCAAGATCCTGCACGATGAGACGGGCCGCGTCACGGCGGTCGAATACTTCGACAAGGACGGCGTGAAGCAGACCCAGAAAGCCCGCATCGTCTGCGTGGCAGGCAACACCATCGAGTCGCCCCGCCTCCTCCTGAACTCCAAGTCGGACATGTTCCCGAACGGCCTGGCGAATTCGTCGGACCAGGTGGGGCGGAATTACATGCGCCATGTCACCGGCTCGGTCTACGCCGTCTTCGACAAGCCGGTGCGCATGTGGCGCGGCACTACGATGGCGGGCATCGTCCAGGACGAGGCGATCCATGACCCTGCGCGGGGGTTCGTGGGCGGGTACGAGCTTGAAACCCTGTCGCTGGGCCTGCCGTTCATGGCCGCGTTCCTTGATCCCGGGGCATGGGGCCGCAGCTTCACAACCGCTTTGGACAGCTACGAGAACATGGCGGGCATGTGGATCGTGGGCGAGGACATGCCGCAAGAGACAAACCGGATCACGCTCCATGCCGATCAGGTTGACCAGTTCGGCCTGCCGATCCCGAACGTCCACTTCGACGATCACCCGAACGACGTGGCGATGCGGGACCATGCCTACAAGCAGGGCATGGCGATGTATGACGCGGTCGGGGCCACCCGTGCCTTCCCGACACCGCCCTATCCGTCAACCCACAACATGGGCACCAACCGGATGTCGGAAGACCCGACGAAGG
>JANMGI010000258.1:0-4632 GCA_031374565.1 Paracoccaceae bacterium
CGTCTATGGGCCGCTTTCCAACGGGGCCACGACGCTGATGTTCGAAGGCGTGCCGAACTATCCCGATGCGGGCCGGTTCTGGGAGGTATGCGCCAAGCACAAGGTCAGCCAGTTCTACACCGCGCCGACTGCGATCCGCAGCCTGATGGGGCTGGGGCCGGAGTGGGTGGAAAAGCACGACCTGTCCAGCCTGAAGCTGCTGGGGTCGGTGGGCGAGCCGATCAACCCCGAGGCCTGGGCCTGGTACAACACCCATGTCGGCAAGGGAAAGCTGCCGATCGTGGACACGTTCTGGCAGACCGAAACCGGGGGCCACATGCTGACGCCCTTGCCGGGGGCGATCCCGACCAAGCCCGGATCGGCCACGGTGCCGTTCTTCGGGGTGCAGCCGGTGGTTCTGGATGCGGCCTCGGGTGCCGTGCAAGAGGCTGTGGAGACCGAGGGTGTCCTGTGCTTTGCCGACAGCTGGCCGGGGCAGATGCGGACGTTGTGGGGCGATCATGCGCGCTTCGAAGAGGCGTATTTCAGCCAGTACAAGGGGTACTACTTCACCGGTGACGGCTGCCGCCGCGATGCGGATGGCTACTACTGGATCACGGGCCGCGTGGATGACGTGATCAACGTCAGCGGTCACCGGATGGGCACGGCCGAGGTTGAATCGGCGCTGGTCGCGCATGAGGCCGTGGCCGAGGCAGCGGTGGTGGGCTACCCGCACGACATCAAGGGGCAGGGCATCTATGCCTATGTGACCCTGATGAAGGGGGTGGAGCCGACCGAGGACCTGCGCAAGAAGCTGGAGGCCTTCGTGCGGACCGAAATCGGCCCCATCGCCAAGCCCGACCTGATCCAGTGGGCCCCAGGCCTGCCGAAGACCCGGTCGGGCAAGATCATGCGCCGAATCCTGCGCAAGATCGCCGAGAACGACTTTGGTGCGCTGGGAGACACCTCGACGCTGGCCGATCCAACAGTGGTCGAAGACCTCATCGCCAACCGCATGAACAAGGGCTGATGATGGGTCCTGTCCTTATCCTGCTTGGCCCCCCCGGTGCTGGCAAAGGCACGCAGGCGCGGATGCTGGAGGAAGACTTCGGTCTGGTCCAGCTTTCGACCGGCGATCTTTTGCGCGCGGCGGTGGCTGCGGGGACCGAGGCGGGCAAGCGCGCCAAGGCAGTGATGGAGGCGGGGCAGTTGGTGTCAGACGAGATTGTGTTGGCAGTGCTGAAGGACCGGATGGCCGCGCCTGATGTGGCGAAGGGCATCATCCTGGACGGCTTTCCCCGGACAGCGGGGCAGGCGGCGGCGCTGGACGGGCTGTTGGCGGACGGGGGCGGGAGAGTCACCGCTGCAATCAGCCTAGAGGTAGAGGACGAGGCAATGATCGCCCGCGTCTCGGGCCGGTATACTTGCACGACCTGCGGCGAGGGGTATCATGACGAGTTCAAGCAGCCCGCACATGCGGGGACCTGCGACAAATGCGTCGGCACGGGCTTCAAACGCCGGGCCGACGACACCGCCGAAACGGTGCGCGACAGGCTTGCCGCCTATCACGCCCAGACGGCCCCGCTGATCGCGCATTACGACCGACAGTCCGTCCTGGAACGGGTTCCGGCGATGGGGTCCATCACCGGCATCCGCGCCCGGCTGGCCGAGATCGTGGGGCGCGTCGCGGCATGAGTTTGGCCCTTTGCCCGCTGGAGGAGGGCGGGCGGTGGGCCGGAAGGGGGAGGGGAAGGCCGCGCACAGGCTGATCCTTCGCAAGACCCATCCCGCAGGGGATGGCTGACAGCACGAGCCTGCCGGGACAGGCAGGCGCTTGGCCGGACACAGACAGGCCCAACGAAACACGGGGCCAACGAAACACGGGGCTAACAAAACACGGGGCTAACAAAACACGGGGACCGCCTGAATCACCTGATTCAGGCCATAAGGAGGAATTGCATGTCTACTGCATCAACCAACGTGCGCGACCGGTCGCGCCCGATGACCGGGGAGGAGAAGAAGGTCATTCTTGCCTCGTCGGCAGGGACCATCTTCGAATGGTATGACTTCTACCTGTTCGGCTCGCTTGCCGCAGTGATCGGGGCGCAGTTCTTCGCCCCCTTCCCGGAAACCACGCGCAACGTCTTCGCGCTTCTGGCCTTTGCCGCCGGGTTCATCGTGCGCCCGTTCGGCGCGCTGGTGTTCGGGTCGCTTGGTGACCTGATCGGCCGGAAATACACCTTCCTGATGACCATCCTGATCATGGGCTTCTCGACCTTCTTCGTCGGCCTTCTGCCCAGCTATCAAAGCTGGGGCGTCGCGGCACCGATCATCCTGATCGCGCTGCGGATGCTGCAAGGCCTGGCCCTGGGTGGCGAATACGGCGGGGCGGCGATCTATGTGGCCGAACACGCGCCAGCCAACCAGCGCGGATACTTTACCGCCTTCATCCAGACCACGGCGACGCTAGGGCTTCTTCTGTCGCTGATCGTGATCCTGATGGTGACGGGCTACGTGAACGCGAACTATCCGATGGTCGCCGATCTGGACGCCGCCGGAGCGGCGATCATAAACGCGGACGGAACGCCCAAGATGCTGACGGCATTCCAGTCCTGGGGCTGGCGGATTCCGTTCCTTGGCTCGATCATCCTTCTGGCCATCTCGCTGTACATCCGCTTGCAGATGAACGAGAGCCCGGCCTTCAAGAAGATGAAGGACGAAGGCGCCGGGTCGAAAGCCCCGCTGCGGGAGGCGTTCGGCACCTGGAAGAACGGCAAGTTCGCGTTGATCGCGCTGTTCGGTCTGGTCGCAGGCCAGGCGGTGGTCTGGTACACGGGCCAGTTCTACGCGCTCTTCTTCCTGCAGAACGTGATCAGGGTCGACAGCTTCACC
The DNA here is from genome assembly GCA_031374565.1 of Paracoccaceae bacterium. Lineage (GTDB taxonomy): Bacteria > Pseudomonadota > Alphaproteobacteria > Rhodobacterales > Rhodobacteraceae > Tabrizicola. The sequence goes on from JANMGI010000258.1 coordinate 2,872, forward strand.
GCCAACGTGCTGGTCGCCTGGTCGCTGATCCTTGGCACGGGCGGGTTCCTGGTGTTTGGTGCCTTGTCAGACCGCATTGGGCGCAAGCCGATCATACTGACGGGCTGCCTGATTGCGGCGCTGACCTTCCTGCCGGTGTTCAAGTTTCTGACCAAGACCGCCAACCCCGCGCTGGATGCGGCGCAGCAGACCCCGGTGACCGTGACGGCCGCCGAGGCGAACTGTTCGTTCCAGTTCAACCCGACCAACACGGTCAGCTTCACCAACTCCTGCGACGTGGCGAAGGCGCTCTTGGCCCGGACCTCGGTGAACTACGAGACGGTCTATGCCGACAATGCCATCGCCGAGATCAAGGTCGGCGACACGGTGGTGCCGTCCTATGACGGCGGTGCCAACAAGGCGGCAATCGCCACGGCGAAAGCGGCGTTGGACGAAGTGAAGAAGGGCATCGATCCGGCTGCGCTGAAGACGCTGAGCGATGCCGAGCTGGCGCTGAAGGCGGCCAAGACCGGAGCGGGCAAAGCCGAAGCGGCACTGAAGGCCGCAGCGGACGATGCGGCCAAGGCCACGGCGCAGACAGCGCTGGATGGCGCCAACGCGGCGGTGCCTGCAGCGCAGACGGCGCTGGATGCCGCACGCGCGGCGGTGCCAGCAGATGTGCTGGGGCCTTACGACACGGCGGCGGCGGCCCTGGCCACCGAAAACGGCGTGAAGGGCGCGTTCGAGAAAAGCGTGAACGATGCGCTGAAGGCGGCAGGCTATCCGCTGGTTCCGGCCGACAACACGACCGTGGCGAAGGCGCAGACCTTCTTCGACATCTTCACCGCGCAGAAGCTGACGATCGTGGCGGTGCTGACCTACCTGATCATCCTGGTCACGATGGTCTATGGCCCCATCGCGGCAATGCTGGTCGAGCTTTTCCCGACGCGCATCCGCTATTCCGGCCTGTCCTTGCCCTATCACATCGGCAACGGCTGGTTCGGCGGGCTGATGCCGGCGACGGCCTTCGCGATCAGCGCCCAGACCGGCAACATCTATGCGGGTCTGTGGTACGCAATCATCATCGCCGGGGCGACGGTGGTGATCGGCACGCTGTTCGTGCCGGGCGGGACGCACAAGAAGGACATCTTTGCCGAAGACTCGGCACGCTGATGTCAAAGCCGGGCCGGGGCGCAAGCCCTGGCCCGGACTGCGTTTCTGACTAGCCTTTCAGCCGCCGGATCAGTTGCGCCAGGGCCAGGACGATTCCAAGGATCACGGCGTTCGACACGATCCCCGCCAGCACGGCCTGGATCAGGCTGACCCCGACCGGCGCGTTCGTCAGGGGAAGAAGCACCGCGACGAACACCACGCCCGCCACGAGGGGCAGCACAGTGCCGGTCGCGGCGCGGGTGCGCAACATGGTGATCACCAGCCCGACGATCAGGCCGATGCGCAGCGGGTCAAGAAGTTGCGTTTCGATCAGGCCAACCACGCGGAGATCCTTTCGGTTTTCGGCAGTTTTCACGATCCGCATGGCCGGTTCAAGCCCGAAGCCTTCTCGTTCGACTGCGTCTTCTTGTCGAAGAGACGCGAGGCGTGACGACGTCACCGAAAAGCGGGGTTGGCAAAAGGATCAAACGGATAACTGACCCCCACCAGATACAGCCCCTGCGGTGGGCTGACCGGGCCACAGGCGGCGCGGTCTTTCGCGGCAAGTGCGGTGCGCACGTCCTCTGGCGTCCAGGCGCCCGCGCCGACCCGCTCCAGCGTGCCGACGAT
>JANMGI010000273.1:0-2972 GCA_031374565.1 Paracoccaceae bacterium
CTGGGTCCGACGTTCAAAAAGCATATCCAAAGCTGTCAAGAACAAAAGGATACCCCCCGCGATCCGGAAGGCGGGCATCGATATCCCGATGAACGACAGGATCGCCTCGCCAGCCACCCCGAACAGCAGCAACAGAACCGCCGCGATGATGCAGGCCCGCCGCGCCATCGCCCGACGCTTGTCGGCGTCCATGCCACGGGTCAGCGCGATGAACAGGGGCACGATACCGGGCGGGTCGATCACCACGAACAGCGTGGCGAAGGCGGTGATCAGGAAGGCGGTTTCGGGCATCATCGCTCCCAAGTTTCCGGTAGGCTAGGCAAAGGCCCGGTCTTTGGGAAGCGGAACCTTTTCCCGCACGACGATGTATATATTGACCGATCTGGGGCGGTCGATACGCAGGTTTCGCTGCAGTTCGACCGCGATGTCAAAGATGTATCTACAGTTGCGGCATATATACAAATGTATACACAAGACAGTTAGCCAGCCTAACCCGTTGCGCCTTCAAGCTTTTCCTGCGCCAGCATCCACAGTGCCTCGGCCTTGTCGAGGGCGCCCATCACTTCGGCATACTTCTTGTTCCAGGTCTCAAGCTCGCCCTTGCGGGTGTCTTCGTACAACTCCGGGTCGGCCAACTTCTTCGCAAGCTTGTCCCGCATGTCGTTCAGCTTCGCCAGACGCTCATCGCACTTCCGGACGTCTGCCTTCAGGGCCAGCACTTCATCACGGCTGGTTTTCACTTTCTTTTCAATAGGTTTTGCGGCGATCTTCACCTCATCATCGCCAGCCAGAAGCTGACGTCTATACGCTTCCAGATCCTCGGTGTAGGGCGTGACAGCTCCACCCTTGACCAGCCACAGCCGGTCGGCCACCAGTCCAAGCAGGTGCATGTCGTGGGAAACAAGGATCACCGCACCGGAGTATTCGGTCAGGGCGTCAACCAAAGCCTCACGGGACTCGATGTCGAGGTGGTTGGTAGGTTCGTCAAGGATCAGAAGATGTGGCGCGTCGATGGTCGCCAACAGCAGCGACAGACGCGCCTTCTGGCCCCCGGAAAGCCGGGCCACGACGGTATCGGCCTGATCCGCCATCAAACCGAAGCCTGCCAGGCGGGCGCGCAGCTTTGGTTGGCCCTCGGCCGGACGCAACCGCATGATGTGCTGAAGCGGCGTCTCGTCGATGTGCAGCTCATCGACCTGATGTTGTGCGAAATAGCCGATCCGTAGCTTGGACGAGCGGGAGAACTTCCCCTCAGCTGGTTGAAGTTTGCCCGCCAATAGCTTGGAAAGCGTGGATTTTCCCTCTCCATTGCGACCAAGAAGAGCGATCCGGTCGTCTTGGTCGATGCGCAGGTTCAGCCTTTTCAAGACCAAAGGCCCGCCGTAGCCGACGGCTGCGCCATCAAGATTGATGATCGGCGGGGCCAGTTCTTCGGGGGCAGGGAAGGTGAAGACGACCTTCTTGGCATCTTCGGGCGCGGTGATCGGGGTCAGCTTTTCCAGCATCTTGACCCGAGACTGCGCCTGCACGGCCTTGGATGCCTTGGCCTTGAAGCGATCCACAAAGCTTTGCAGGTGGGCGCGGCGTGCCTCGACCTTCTTTGCCTCGGCTTGCAAGACGGCGCGGCGCTCGGACATCTGGCGGGCAAACTGGTCGTAGGGTCCGTTCCAGTAGGTCAGCTTGCGATTGTCGAGGTGCAGGATGCCTTGCACGGCCCGGTTCAGAAGCCCACGGTCGTGCGAGATGATCAGAACGGTGTGCGGGTACTTCTGGAGGTAACTTTCCAGCCACAACGCGCCTTCAAGGTCGAGGTAGTTGGTCGGTTCGTCCAGCAGCAGATAGTCCGGTTGGGCGAAGAGAACGCCCGCCAGTGCCACCCGCATCCGCCAGCCACCGGAAAAGGCCGAGCAGGGCATCAATTGTTGTTCAGGATCGAACCCCAAACCCTTGAGAATGCTGGACGCTCTGCCTTCTGCCGACCATGCGTCGATGTCCGCAAGCCGGGCCTGAATCTCGGCGATGCGGTGGGGATCATGGGCGTGATCCGCTTCGGCCATCAGCGCCGCGCGTTCGGTGTCGGCGGCCAGAACCGTATCCAGAAGCGAGGTTTCCGACGATGGCACTTCCTGCGCCACACCGCCGATTCGGGCGCGCTGGGGCAGGGTGATCGTGCCACCTTCCAGCGCCAACTCTCCCTTGATCAGGCGGAAGAGGGTGGTCTTGCCGGCACCGTTGCGCCCGACAAGGCCAACCTTGTGGCCGGTGGGAATGGTCGCGGATGCGCCCTCGAACAAGGGGCGGCCTTCGACGTTATAGGTGATGTCTTCGATCTTCAGCATGGGGCGGGAAGTGCCTTAACCGAAGCGGAAGGTCAACCGCGCCCGTCGGGGTATTCGGCTGGCCCCTTGATTTCCAGCGTGTTGCCGAAAGGGTCCTGAATGTAGAAGGAATGACCCATGCCACGCGCGCCGCCATGGGTGGCTTCGCGCAGGATGGTCACGCCATGCACCGCAAGATGGGCGCGTATCGCTTCTGGCGCGAAAGGCGAGGTCGCGATGCACAGATGGTCGACGTTGCGACCACCTTTGACCGCGGGAATGGCGCTGGCGGCTCCGGGATGGGTGATATCCCAAAGCACGATCAGGGCAGCACCTGCCCAGACCTGCTCCATCCCCAAAGCCGGATAGCTGTAGCCTGGAACACAGCCAAGGATGCTGACGTAAAACTCCATCGCGCGCGACATATCGTCGACCAGAAAGACCACATGGTCAATGCCGACAAGGGTGAACGGGGGCAGGGACATGGGCAGCTCCTTTGCCGCGACAAGACACCGGCCTATTCGGCTTTTCAAGGCCGGGCGCCCGTGATAGCAGGGCCGCGCATCATTTCCGGCGCATTGGCCTTTGCTTGCGCGCCTTGTCATCTGGAGACTTACATGGCCACCGAACGCACTCTGTCGATCATCAAACCCG
>JANMGI010000298.1:0-1973 GCA_031374565.1 Paracoccaceae bacterium
GGTGGGTCGCAATACCCTGATCTGCCAGCGGAGTTTTCCAAACTCCCGCATGACCGGGGCACGCTTGGCGCCGCCCGCTCGCAAAGCCCGAACAGCGCGAACAGCCAGTTTTTCATTAATTTCAAGGACAACAGCTTCCTGAACGGCCAGTACACGGTCTATGGCCGGGTGATTGCCGGGATGGAGCATGTCGACAAGATCGCGAAGGGTGAGCCTCCGGCCAACCCCGACCGCATGATCACTGTCCGGGTGGCCGCCGATGTCGCGTAAGCTAATCCTCGCCGCCGCCCTGGCTTTCGCCAGCCCCGCCTTCGCGCAAGAGGCCACGGACGGCCCCGGCCCGAACCTGGTGATCGAGGTCGCCGGTGCCGCCAACGGCACCGTGGTCATCGACCTGCTGCCCGACCTCGCCCCGAAGCACGTCGCCCAGATCACTGCGCTTGCCAAGGACGGCGCCTATGACAACGTGGTCTTCCACCGCGTGATCGACGGCTTCATGGCCCAGACCGGCGACGTGTCGAACGGCAAGGCCGGGGGTGACCTGTCTGGTGCTGGCATGGGCGGCTCCAGCCTCCCCGACATCCCCGCCGAGTTCACCGACAAGCAGTCGTTCCAGAAAGGCGTCGTCGGCATGGCCCGCGCGCAGGACCCGAACTCAGCCAACAGCCAGTTCTTCATCGTCTTCGGCGACGCGAGCTTTCTGGATGGCCAGTACACCATCGTCGGCAACGTCATCTCTGGCATGGACGTGGTCGACAAGATCCAGCGCGGCGAGCCGCCAGCGACGCCCGACGTGATGACCAAGGTCACCGTTCAGGAGTGACCTTCAACTGCCCACCCTGCACCCCGTAGGGTGGGCAATCCGCCCACGCGGCCGCTGGCCCGGAAACCGTAGGGTGGGCAATCTGCCCACGCGCGACCTGGACCTACCCCAGTACGACCAGCGCGTGACGCTTCCGGCCAGCCGTCAGCTTCATCGGCTCGGCCAGATGGCTTGCCCCATAACGCAGCGCGGTGTCGGTGACGATCTCGTCGTTCACCTTCGCCCCGCCCTCAAGGATCAGCCGTTTGGCATCCTTGCCGCTGGCCGCCAGACCCGCCCGCACGAAAAGCTGCACAATCCCCACGCCCTCGGCCAATTCACCGGGCTCTAGCGTCACCGTCGGCAGATCGTCCCCGATCCCGCCCTTCTCGAACACTTCGCGCGCCGTCGCTTCCGCCGTCGCCGCAGCCTCGGGCCCGTGCAACAAGGTCGTCACCGCATTCGCCAGCACGATCTTAGCCCCGTTGATCTCCGACCCGCCAAGCTTGCCCAGCCGGTCGCATTCGGCCACCGGCAACTCGGTGTAAAGCTTCAGGAACCGGCCCACGTCGGCATCCGTCGTGTTCCGCCAGAACTGCCAGAATTCGTAGGGACTGAAGAGGTCCGCGTTCAGCCAGACCGCACCCGACTGGCTTTTCCCCATCTTCTTCCCGTCACTCGTCGTCAAAAGTGGCGAGGTCAACCCGAAGACCTCGCCCCCGATCACCCGGCGCGTGAGGTCCACGCCGTTGACGATATTGCCCCACTGATCGCTGCCGCCCATCTGCAACAGACAGCCGTAGCGGCGGTGCAACTCCAGGAAGTCATAGGCTTGCAGGATCATGTAATTGAACTCCAGGAAGCTCAAGCTCTGCTCCCGGTCCAGCCGCGACTTGACGCTTTCAAACGACAGCATCCGGTTCACGCTGAAATGCCGCCCGATGTCGCGCAGGAACCCGATGTAGTTCAGCGCGTCCAGCCATTCGGCGTTGTTCACCATCACCGCATCTGTCGGACCCTCGCCGAAGCGCACATAGGGCGAGAACGCCCGCTTGATCCCCTCGATGTTCGCGTTGATCTGCGCGTCGGTCAGCAGCGGGCGCTCATCCGCCCGGAACGACGGATCGCCGATCTTGGTCGTGCCCCCGCCCATCAGCACGATGGGCTTGCC
>JANMGI010000311.1:0-2628 GCA_031374565.1 Paracoccaceae bacterium
CGCGTGGCGTCGACCTTGGAATAGGCGGGGCCTTTGGTGGCGGGGGCGGCCAGTTTCTCGGCGATGTCGGGGAAAAGGCGGGCGAATTCCCGGGCATGGGGGGTCAGGACGCAAGCCCCGTGCAGAGCGGCAAAGAGGTCGGGGTGTTGCGACAGGATCGTGAGGGCGTCGGCGTCCAGCACCAGCGCCCGAGCCCCCCTCCCCTCTCCCCTCCCCACGCGGGGGAGGGGCAGCGCTTGGGCGTATTGCGTTGTCCCCGGCCCCACGCGCCCCCCCTCCCCCTTGTGGGGAGGGGATGGGGGTGGGGGGCCACCCGGCGAAACACCCAACGCCACCGCCACCAACTCCCTGCCTCGCGCATCGACGCCCAACCCCGGCCCGACACACAGCGCGTTGATCCTCGGGTCGGCCAGCGCCTCCTCCAGCATCAGCCCATCCGCCACCCCCCGCAGCATCACCGCATCCAGCCGCGCGGCGTTCTCAGGGATGGCATCGGGAGGACACCCCACGGTCACCACCCCCGCCCCGATCCGCAAAGCCCCCCGAGCCGCCAACCGCGCCGCCCCGCCGCGACCGGAGGGGCCCGAGAGGATGAGGGCGTGGCCGTGGGAGTATTTGTGTTCCAGCCGTTTGCCCAGATCGCGCAGGCGAGTTTCACATAGTTTCACCGCATCTCTGGGAGAAGTCAGCCCGATGTCGCAGACGCGCACTTTGCCGCAAAGGTCGGGACCTAGGTCTAAAACATGCCCAAGCTTCATCGAGTGAAAGGTGACCGTTAGATCAGCGGCACCTGTCTTTGCTGCGGCCACGCCCTCACCAATCCCGCGGAAATGCTCTTCAGCCAGCGCCCGACCGCTGTCGCTGCAAAGTCCGCTCGGGAGATCAACTGCAACATGAGGGACGCCCCATTTGCCGTTGGTCCAGAGCGCCCGACGGTCCTCATGCATTTCTAGAAGAGCGAGGCCAATCCCAACCACTGGCCGCGAAAGGCCAGTCCCGAAGATTGCATCTACAACAAGGTCAGGCTTTTCTCCGTAAGCCGACTCGTTCAGGCCGAGCGCCCTCACCTCCCCCATCCCCCGCCACCGCTCATAATTCACCCGCGCATCCGGCGGCATCCCCTCGGGCGAGCCGTAGAGGAAGACCTCCACCTCCCAGCCCCACTCCTTCAACAGCCGCGCGACCACGAACCCGTCGCCGCCGTTGTTGCCCGGCCCGCACAGGACCACCGCGCGGTGCGACGTGGCGCGCAAGCCAGGCCATTCTTCGAAGATCGCCTCGACCACGCCCCGCCCGGCGCGTTCCATCAGCTCCAGGCCCGTGACCTCACCCGAGGCTATCGCTGCCGCCTCAACGGCCCGCATCTGTGCTGCGGTCAAAAGTTCGGTCATTCTTCAACCACCATAGTTTTCAAACCGCCCACCCAACAGGCGCATTGCCCAAATAATAGGCACACCCCAAGGAATCCCCCTAGCGAAGCGCAGAACAAAACCCTGTCACATTGTCCCCGCCAAGGGGAAGTGGTGAGACGGGCAAAGACGGAACCGGGGGGAGCAGGCCCAATGAAGAAAGTCGAAGCGATCATCAAGCCGTTCAAGCTGGATGAAGTCAAAGAGGCGCTTCAGGAAGCGGGCATCCAGGGCCTGTCGGTCACCGAGGTCAAGGGCTTCGGCCGCCAGAAGGGCCACACGGAACTGTACCGTGGTGCCGAATATGTCGTCGACTTCCTGCCCAAGGTGAAGATCGAGGTCGTCCTCACCGACGACATGGTCGACACCGCCGTGCAGGCGATCATCACGGCTGCCCGCACCGACAAAATCGGCGACGGCAAGATCTTCGTGACCTCTGTCGAACAAGCCATCCGCATCCGCACCGGCGAGACCGGCGACGATGCTGTCTGACGAAATTGTCTGACGACGGGGGGAGAGAAACCACGATGGCCAAAGATAAAATCAAAGAGAAACCTGAAAAACCGAAAGGCAGCATGATGAGCGCAGTTGCACAAGCTCTGAAACTGATCAAAGACGAGGACGTCGAATACGTCGACATCCGCTTCACCGACCCCAAGGGCAAGCTTCAGCACGTCACGCTGGTGGCCGACCTGGTGGACGAGGATTTCTTCGAGGAAGGCTTCATGTTCGACGGCTCGTCGATCGCGGGCTGGAAGTCGATCGACCAGTCCGACATGAAGCTGATGCCCGATGCGACCTCGGTCTATCTTGACCCGTTCTATGCGGAAAAGACCCTGTGCGTGCATTGCAACGTGGTCGAGCCGGACACCGGCGAAGCCTACAGCCGCTGCCCGCGCCAGATCGCGCTGAAGGCGGAAGCTTACCTGAAGTCGTCGGGTATCGGGGATCAGGCCTATTTCGGGCCGGAAGCCGAATTCTTCCTGTTCGACGACGTCCGCTACTCCGTCACGCCCCGCAAGGTGGCCTACGAGATCGACGCCGAAGCGGCTGCCTGGAACACCGACACCGTGACCGAAGGCGGCAACTACGGCCACCGCGCGGGCCACAAGGGCGGCTACTTCCCGGTGAACCCGATTGACGAAGCCCAGGACATCCGGGGCGAGATGCTGTCCACGATGAAGCGGATGGGCATCAAGGTCGACAAGCACCACCACGA
>JANMGI010000314.1:0-2550 GCA_031374565.1 Paracoccaceae bacterium
ACCCGCGCGAGACGCTGCGCCAGATCTACGAGGCGCGGGTTCCGCTTTATCAGCTGGCCGATCTGGTGGTGGATGCGGGCGCGCATTATTCGGTCGAGGATATGGCACATCGCGTGATCGAGGCGCTGAAGACGCGCCCCGACGTGCTGGCGGAGGGAAGCTGATGGCCTTGGCCGGAATGGCTGCGACCGTTCCCGTGGCTCTGGGGGCGCGGTCATACGAGGTGCGCATCGGCACCGGCCTGATTGCCGGGGCAGGGGCGCAGATCCTGCCGCTGCTGGCGCGCAGGCGGGTGGCGGTGATCACCGACGAGACGGTGGCCGCCCTGCACCTTTCGGCGCTGTCCGACGCGCTGGAGGCGGAAGGCATCGCGATGACCGCCCTTGCCCTGCCGCCGGGGGAGGGCACGAAAGGCTGGCCACAGTTCGCCCGCGCGGTGGACTGGCTTCTGGAGCAGAAGGTAGAGCGGCGCGATCTGGTCATAGCCCTTGGCGGCGGGGTGGTGGGTGACCTCGCGGGCTTTGCCGCGGCGGTCCTTCGTCGCGGCGTGCGCTTCGTGCAGATTCCGACGACCCTGCTTGCGCAGGTCGACAGCTCGGTCGGCGGCAAGACGGGCATCAACTCCGATCACGGCAAGAACCTCGTGGGCGCCTTCCATCAGCCCTCGCTGGTGCTGGCCGATATCGACGTGCTCGACACGCTGCCCGCGCGGGAGTTCCTGTCGGGCTACGGCGAGGTGGTGAAATACGGACTTCTGGGCGATGCGGCGTTTTTCGACTGGCTAGAGCGTGACGGCCCGACGCTACGCTACGGCGACCAGACCGCGCGCCTGCGTGCTGTGACGCGCTCGGTCGAAATGAAGGCCGGCATCGTTTCCCGCGATGAGATGGAAGAGGGCGAGCGTGCCCTTCTGAACCTTGGCCACACCTTTTGCCATGCCCTGGAAAAGGCGACAGGATATTCAAATCGGTTGCTCCACGGCGAAGGTGTCGCCATCGGCTGCGCGCTGGCGTTCGAACTGTCCTCACGCCTTGGACTTTGCAGCCAGGAAGAACCCGGCCGCGTGCGGGCGCATCTGAAAGCGATGGGAATGAAGGTCGATATCGCCGACATTCCCGGCGATCTGCCGGGGTCCGAGGCGTTGATCGCCCTGATGGGGCAGGACAAGAAGGTGGTCGACGGAAAGCTGCGCTTCATTCTTGCGCGCGGGATCGGTCACGCCTTCGTGGCGGACGATGTTCCGGGTGATCAGGTGCGCGCCGTGCTGGACGACGCGCTGCGCCGCTAGAGCCTGTTCGACAAAAGTGGCAGTCGGTTTTGTCGAAAGACAGGCGACCACCAAGAAGTTAGAGGCTGACTGGCGCTTTTATCAGCGTCGGACAGACTCTAGAACAATAGCTTGTAGACGTTGCCGTTGGTGTCGGACGCTTGCCCCGTGCCGCTGGCCGTGCCCGACCCGATGACGAAGGTGCCTTGCACCCGCGTGCCATCAGCGCAGACGGCATAGATTTCGCCGTTGTTCACACCCGCCACTGTCGCGATCTCGCGCCCCACTTCGCCGCCGGTTTTCTTGAAGGTCAGAGACATGCCCTTCTTGTTCGACACCGTGCGTGGGGTCAACGAGCTCCACGTGCCGGTGCATTTGCCATTTTCTGGCAGGCGGAACGTCAGCTCGCCCGAGGTGCCGGTGGTGTTCTTCGCCGTGGCCTGGATGACCAGCGTTGCATCGGCATCGGCAATCGGGCCTTGCAACGGGTAAAGCTGCATCGGGCTGGTGCCGGGAGCACAGGCCGCGAGTGGCAGAACCAGCGCCGCGATCAGCGCCTTGAAGCGGGCAGGGCGAAACAGGGAACGGTCAGCGGTCATGAGCGGCGTCATCTCCGGGGTCGCGGGGCTGACCGGCTGTCGCCGGAAGGCCATGCCCGCATTGCGGCGTCTATGAATCGAATTGCCGCGCATGTCCAGAGGGGCGACCCCGCCTTGCCCCGCCCCTGTTACCCCAATGCCGTATCCTTGACCGCAAAGCGCAGCAGCTTGCGGATCGTCGTCAGACCTTCAGCCCCCGGTTTGGTCAACGGGCTTTGGCGCGGGTGCCAGGCCTTGCCTGGCTGGTTCAAAAGCGACGCCGGGTTCAGCCGCATCAGCCCGACGATGGTGTCGGCAATGATGTGGCTGGCAGTGGCCCCCACCCGCTCGCCATTCTCGCGCTGCCGGGCCTCGCACAGAAAGTAAAGCCAAGCCGGGGTTTCGGCCAGGAAGCCCAGGTCTTCGGCCGTCCGGCGCAGACTTCTCCGGCCCGGCGGCAGCGCTTTTTCTTCGGGCAAGGCCGCGCGCACTTCGTTTTCGGTCAGGGGCGCCACGCCGTATTGCGCCGCAAGGGTCTGGCCAAAGGGAATCCGGCGATGAAACCCGCGCATCAGGTTGCGAAACAGGATCGAGCCGTGCTCGGCAACATTGGAATCCCCGACCATTGTCAGAATGTCGCGGGCAAAGTTCAGGTCGATCTTCTCGGCACTGCCAAACTCCCTTGGCTTGCTGGTGGCGGTCGCC
>JANMGI010000341.1:0-1613 GCA_031374565.1 Paracoccaceae bacterium
CTGGTCGCGCATCGCACCGACAGCCCGCAGCGCCATCCGGTGGGTTTCGCACTGATGCTGGTGGGGCGGAATATGGTCGCGGGGGCGGAGTGGGGTGTCGTCGAGCAGCTTTATGTACAGGAACCGGACCGCAAGCGCGGCATCGGCCAGGCGCTGGTAGCAGCGGCGCGGACGGCTGCGGCAAAGGCGGGATGTCAGGGGGTGACAGTCAGCTCGCGTCCCGCAATGGACGGGTCTGCGCTGATCTACCGGGCGCGCTGTCGGGACCTGTCCGAAAAGCCACGCTTTGCGGCGGAGTAATGCTTAGTGATCATCGTGCGCGTGGTCACGGTCGATGACGTAGCGCTTGTCGCAGTAGCCACATTCGACCCAGCCAGTGTCTGCCGGGATCGTCAGCCAGACGCGGGGGTGGCCAAGCGCGCCCTCGCCGCCATCGCAGGCGACTTTCCCGGTGGTTACGGTCTGGGTTTCCGGGGCAGGGGTGGGCATGGGAACGATCCTTGGCTATCAGCAAGCTTCATAGCGGGCGAGGGGCCAAGCGCACAAGCGCGAAGAGGGGACATTCACCCCCCGATCAGAGTCCCTCGGGATTTCAGGGCGGTCAGCCAGCCCAGCCCCTGCGCCGTGCCCTTGGCCGGTCGGTACTCCCCTGCGATCCAGACCTGCGGGCAGTGGGTGTCGACGGCATCGCAGAGGTCCGGCAGCGAGAACCCTCCGCCACCCGGCTCGTTGCGGCCGGGAAAGCCGGAGATCTGGATATGGCTGATCCGGTGGCGGTGGTCTTCCCACACGGTGCCCGCATCGCCATGCAGGCGGGCGGCGTGCCAGAGGTCGAACTGCAGCCCGATCCGGGGATTGGCCAGATCGTCGATGATCCGGGCCGCCTGATCGTAGTCGTTCAGGAAATAGCCGGGCATGTCGTCGGGGTTCAAAGGCTCCAGCGTCAGGGACAGGTCCGGCGCCTCTGCCAGCGCCCAGGTCAGGTTCTCGACATAGGTCTGTTCGGCCTGCGGCCCCTTGGCGACCCCGGCCATCACATGCACCCGGCCCGCGTTCAACCGGGTGGCATAGTCGGCGGCGCGCAGGAAGCTGTCACGAAAGCGCAGCTCCATCCCCGGCACGGCGGCAAAGCCCCGGTCGCCGCTGGCCCAGTCACCCGGCGGCGTGTTGATCAGCGCCAGGGGCATGCCGTTCAGCGCCTTTTCCCAGTCGGCCATCGGCTGATCGAAGGGAAACAGCACCTCGACCCCGTCAAACCCGCAGCGCGCCGCCCAGTCGGGGCGGTCGAGCATCGGGACTTCGGTGAAGAGATAGGTCAGGTTGGCGGCGAAGCGGGGCATTTCGATCAGGGCAATTCCGACGAGGGGATGACCGGGAAGAACTGCCCCGAGGACCATATTCCGAACCACTTATGCCCGTCATGCGGCTCATGGCAACCCAGATCGACCAGCCGGTAGAAGGATTTCCGGTCGATCAGCGCCCAGAGATTGCTGCGGATCAGGATATAGGGCGCGGGCTCGCCCGTTGCGGCGTCGCGTTCGACCCGCAGGGGATGGTCGGGGCCAAGCGTGGCCTCGTCTTCGGTCTTGGTGACAAAGGTCAGGGTCTGGTCG
>JANMGI010000369.1:0-2589 GCA_031374565.1 Paracoccaceae bacterium
CCTTGCTGACCAACCCTGAAACACCGGTGCTGGAGCGTGTGACGGTTGAAAGCCTGCGCAACGCCTGGGGCGGGAGCGACGCGGTCTGGCTGGACCCGGGGGTGGCAGCTGAATTCCCGGTCGAGGCGATGCCCGCAAACCGCTGGGAGGTCTGGGAGGGCCTGCAAGCCCTGCGGATCGACATGGTGGTGCAGAAGGCCGAGGGGCGCCGTAAGCGGCTGTTAATCGCAGACATGGACAGCACGATGATCCGGCAGGAATGCATCGACGAATTGGCTGACGAGGCGGGTGTTGGTGCGCGCGTGGCCGAAATCACGGCGCGGGCGATGAATGGGGAACTGAACTTCGAAGCCGCGCTGCGGGAACGGGTGGGCCTTCTGAAGGGCCTGCCCGAGGCCGTGATTGCCCGCGTCCTGCGTGACCGGATCACGCTGATGCCGGGCGGCACGGTGCTGCTGGCGACGATGAAGGCGAACGGGGCCTATACGGCGCTGGTGTCGGGCGGGTTCACGGCCTTTACCCAGGCGGTGGCGGGGCTGCTGGGGTTTGACGAGAACCGGGCCAATACGCTGCATGTGGCGGACGGCAAGCTGACCGGAACGGTAGCCGAGCCGATCCTTGGCAAGGAAGCCAAGGTGACGGCGCTGAACGAGATCACCGCGCGGCTGGGGATCTCCCCTGAACAGGCGCTGGCGGTGGGAGATGGTGCGAACGATCTACCGATGCTTCGGGCCGCAGGAACCGGGGTCGCGCTGCACGCCAAACCCAGTGTGCAGGCGGGCTGCGACGTGCGGGTGAACCACGGCGACCTGACGGCGCTTCTCTTTCTTCAAGGCTACAGCCGTAACGAATTCGCCCCGATCTGACTGCGGTTTTCAAGCGGATCGCTGGCGCGAGAAGTCCATTTTCTCGGTGCAGGGCGCTTGCGCCCTTTCCTCGGCTGATGGGGGTTTCACCCCCAAACCCCCAAGATATTTCTGGAAGAGAAAGCCGCCTTTCCCTTCTTCAAAAATCCCCGCCGGAGGCAGTCGACCTTATCCCATCGCGACCGGCCCCGCCCTTTGCCGCCTTGCACCCCCAAAGGCGGCACCCCCTTGCCACGGCTATCCGAACCGGCGACAAGCCGGTGGAATGTTCGAGATCGCAACTCATATCGCGTTGCTGCTGGTCCTTGCAGCCTTCGTTGCGGGGTTCATCGATAGCATCGCGGGCGGAGGCGGGCTGGTTGCGGTGCCTGCGCTGCTGCTTGCAGGTGCCTCGCCGATCGAGGCGCTGGCCACCAATAAGCTGCAAGGCACCTTCGGGGCGGGAACGGCGCTTCTGACCTATGCCCGCGCCGGGCAGGTGCGACCACAGGACCAGATGGGCATGGCCGCAATCAGCGCGGTTGCCGGGGCGGCAGGGGCGATGGTCGCGCATCTGATCCCGGCAGAGGTTCTGCGGATCATCATGCCGGTGGTGCTGATCGGAGTTGCGGCCTTCTTCGCCTTCAAGCCAGGCCTGACCGATGCGTCCCGCGTGGAGCGGATGAGACCTGCTGTCTTCGCAGTGACGGTGGTTCCGGCGATTGCAGCCTATGACGGGTTCTTCGGGCCGGGGACCGGGTCGTTCTTCATGATGGGCTTCGTCCTTCTGGCTGGCTTTGGCGTGCTGAAGGCGACGGCACATACCAAGATGCTAAACTTCGCCTCGAACATCGGCAGCCTTCTGGTCTTCATTCCCTCGGGTGCGACCTGGTGGGGCGTGGGGTTGGCGATGGCCGTGGGGCAGATCGCCGGGGCTTGGCTGGGCGCCCGGGTCGCGATGCGTGTCGGGGCGCGGCTGATCAAGCCTTTGCTGGTGGTGGTATCGACCGGGATGGCGCTGCGGCTGTTGTGGCAGGCTCTGACTTAGAGTGTGTCTGACGCTGATAGAAGCGCCAGCCAGACTCTAAGTTCCTGGTGGTCGCCTGTCTTTCGCCAAAACCGGATTCCACTTTTGTCGGACAGGCTCTAGGCACCCCACCCGGCGCTTTGCATCTCTCGCAACCGGCTGGCGGTGCGTTCGAATTCGAACGACCCCTCGCCCTCGATATATAGCCGCTCGGGGGCTTCTGCAGCCGAGGCGATCAGGCGGACCTTTGCTTCGTACAAAGCATCGATCAGGATGACAAAGCGCCTCGCCTCATTGTAGTTGGCCGACGACAGTTGCGGGATGTCTTCCAGGATCAGCACCCGGACGGCGCGGGCGATGGCAAGGTAGTCGGCCGCACCAAGGGGTTTCGAGCAGAGGTCCCAGAAGCTGGCGCGGCCTACCCCGTTCGCGAAGCGGGGGAGTGTGACGTGGCGGGAGTTGACCTCCAGCGTCAGGGGGGCTTCGGGCGCGCCTCCGGTGAGGTCGCTCCAGATGGCAGCGATCTGCGTTGTGGCTGACCGGGCGGGGTGGAAGTAGACCTGCGCGCCAGCCAGCCGGTGCTGGCGATAGTCGGTTGGGCTTGTCAGTTCCGCCACCTCCAGCCGATCCTCCAGCATGCCGATGAAAGGCAGGAAGAGGCCGCGGTTGAGACCATCCTTGTAAAGGTCGCCGGGCGGGCGGTTCGAGGTGGTGACG
>JANMGI010000391.1:0-1505 GCA_031374565.1 Paracoccaceae bacterium
CCGCAACCGCCACCCCCAACAGCGCCGCCGCCACATCGCTGCGGACCGCCAGCGTCAGCCCGACAACCGCAGCCAGCGCCAAACCCTCGGCCAGCCCACCAGCCTGCACCGCCAGTGCCGTGATCCCGGCCATCACCGCAAGTGGCGTCGCCCGCAAGGCCGCCTCCATCCGGGGCGAAACCGGCACGAACCGCATCAGCGTGAACCCCGCCACACGGCACAGGAAGGCCGCAAGTGCCATCACCGCCAGAAGCACTGGAAAGTTGTCGGTCATGACCTGACCCGATGGGCCAACGCTGCCGCTGCCGCCCCAGTGATACCCGCCCCGATGATCGCCGGGGCAGGTCCGAACCAATGGAAAAGCGCCAGCGCCGCCCCCGCCCCGACCACGACCGGCAGCAGGTCCGCGCGCTGCTTTACCATCGCCGTCATCAGCGCCGCCGCAAAGCAGGGCAGCATCAGATCAAACCCCAAAGCTTGCGGCGAGGGCAGCACGCTCACCGCCCCCGCCCCCAAAGCCGTGCCGCCAAGCCACCCTACCGCCACCGGGGCCCCGGTCCCCGCAAGATAGGCCCGGTCCTCCTCGCCTGCCCGGATCGCCCGCATCGTCATCATCCAGTTGGCATCACCCAGCAAAAGCAGGCTCCCGTAGGCCCGCATCGGACCCGCCGACCAGAGCCAGGGCTGCAAGGTCGCCCCGAACAAAAGATACCGTGCGTTGATCACCAGGATGGTGGCAAACAGCGCCCAAAGGGTCGCCTCGCCGGTCTGCAGCAAGTTGACCGCCGCAAGCTGCGCCGACCCGGAATAGATCGCCGCACTCGTCGCAACCGCGCGACCGACCCCGAACCCCGCCTGCGCCGCAACCAGCCCGAACCCCACTCCATAGGCGAAAATGCTGACCGCCAGCGGCACCCCATCCCGCGCCCCGCGCCGAAAACCGTCGAGTGAGAACATCGCGCCAGTCATGGTAGGTCGGGGCCTGCCCCGACTCTGCCCTGCCCTGTCATCCCCGCGAAAGCGCGGACCCAGATTCGCGGTCGCATCATCACCGGGCTATGGCTTCTCGCCTTCGCGCGAATGACAGATGAACGGAAACCGGCTCGCCAACCCACCCCTCACGCCCCCCGCCCCGCCGCCCGCAAGACCCGGTCCAGCACATCCAGAAACCGGCTCCGATCCGCCTTCCCAAACATCTTGCCGCCACCCTGCCGGAACGGATCGGCCGACCGCAAATCCTGCATCAGGTCCCGCGTCGCCAGAGCCATGCCGACATTGGCTGCCGTCAGTTCCTCGCCGTTGTGCTTGACAACCCGAGCCCCCGCCGCCACGCATTTCGCGGCCAGTGGGATGTCTCCGGTCACGACCACATCCCCCGGCCCGCAGGCCTCGGCGATCCATTTGTCGGCTTCATCGGGGCCGCTCGCGACAAACACACTTTCTACCAGCGGGTTTTGCGAGGGCCGGATACCCCCGTTCGACACGACAACCATCCGCATCTTGTG
>JANMGI010000401.1:0-17179 GCA_031374565.1 Paracoccaceae bacterium
GCCCGCGCCGACGATCCGCGCGACAGCTTGGCCGCGTTCGACGGCGCGCGCTTTGCCTACAACGAGGACCTCTCGCAATCGGGCTGGGCTGCACCGCAGACCCATGCAGCCAAGCTGGGGATACGCCTGCCCCCTGCCCTGCAAACCGGCGGGCATCGCCTTTCTGCGCAGGCGGTGGCCGAGGGTCGTGCCGACATCGCGGCCTTGGATGCGGTGACCTTTGCGATGCTTGCAGGGGGTGGCCCTTTCACGACGCCGCTGAAAGAAATCGCCCGGACGGACCCCACCCCGGGCCTGCCCTACATCACCGCCATCGGGCAGGATACGGACACCGTATTCGACGCGGTTCAGGCCGCCATTGCGGCGCTTGCACCGGACGACCAAGCGACGCTGCATCTGAAAAGCCTCGTCCGCATTCCGGTCGAGAGCTACCTTGCGGTGCCCAATCCACCATCGCCTGGGCAGATTGCAGCCGCTTTATGATCATATTGCCAGCAGGCGGCAGGAAATCCGGCCAAATCGCCGTTGCAATGATGCAAAATCTACCCCCTACTGCCTGACCAACCGCTCCTGATCAGTAGTCCCATGTCCGACGCAAGCCCTGACACTCCGGTCATCGACATCACCGACCTGCACAAAAGCTATGGTCAGCTTGAGGTGTTGAAGGGCGTCGATCTGAAGGCACCGCGCGGACATGTCGTGTCGCTGATCGGGTCGTCGGGGTCGGGGAAGTCCACGCTTCTGCGCTGCTGCAACCTTCTGGAGGACAGCCAGAAAGGCGAGATCCGGTTTGAGGGCGAAGCCGTGCGCTGGAAGGGCGAGGGGCTAGGCCGCCACCCGGCCGACCGCGATCAGGTGACGCGCATCCGCACCAACCTGTCGATGGTGTTCCAGCAGTTCAACCTGTGGTCGCACCTGACCATCCTGCAGAATGTGATGGAAGCGCCGGTCCACGTGCTGAAGCGCGATCCGAAAGAGGTCGAGGAAAAGGCGCGGCAGTATCTGGCGAAGGTGGGGATCGGCGACAAGGCCGACGCCTGGCCCGCCCAACTTTCGGGTGGTCAGCAGCAGCGGGCGGCCATCGCGCGGGCTTTGTGCATGGAACCACGGGCTTTGCTGTTCGACGAGCCGACGAGCGCTTTGGACCCCGAGCTGGAGCAGGAAGTCGTCCGCGTGATCAAGGCGCTGGCCGACGAAGGGCGGACGATGCTTCTTGTGACGCATGACATGAAGCTTGCGGCGGACACATCCGACCACGTGATCTTTTTGCACAAAGGCCGGATCGAGGAACAGGGTCCACCGGCAAGCCTGTTCGGCGATCCGCAAAGCGAACGGCTGCGCGGCTTCCTGTCAGCTACGGCGGCCTGATGGCGGCCTGCATCGGCACGATCGCCGGGATGATGGCGGGGCTGGTCCTTGCTGCGTCAGAACCTGTGGTGATCGCCACCGATGCGCCGTTCCCGTCCTATACCTACGTCGATGATGCGGGAACGATCACCGGGTTTGAACGCGATCTGATGGACGAAGTCTGTCTGCGGGCGGTGCTGGACTGCCGTTGGACACTGGTGAATTTCGACCAGCTGATCCCGGGCGTCATGTCTGGTGAGTTCGATGTGGTTCTGGGCGGAATGGCCGTGACACCTGAACGCCGAGAGATGGTGGAGTTCACCGAAAGCTACCACACCACCGGCCCCGACGAATGGTACATTGGCCGCCCCGGTGCGCCGGAACCCTCGACCGCGCTGACCGCGGTCCAGTCCGGCACCATGCAAGAGGCGCATCTGCGGGCGATGGGGTATCGCTATCTGGTCTTTTCCACCGAACCCGAGGTCCTTCAGGCGCTTCTAACGGGCCAGGCTGACCTGGCATTGGGGCCGTTCGAGACCCGGTCCGACATCCGCGATTTCATCGACGCAAACGGGTTCGACTATCTGTATTCCGAACCGATCCCCGACGACGGCATCGCCATGGCCGTCTGCAAGGGCAACGATGCACTGCTTTCCTCGCTGAACACTGCCATCGCGGCAATCCGCCGCGACGGAACTCTTGCAAGCCTGGAGAACCGCTGGTTCGAGTGAACCACCAACCATCCGAAGTTAAGGGAGACACTGGATGAAACGACTGCTGATCGCTACAACGCTACTGGCCGCCTCGGGAACGGCCTGGGCACAGGACACCGTGCGCCTGGGCACCGAGGGTGCCTATCCGCCCTACAACTTCGTCAATGACGCCGGTGAAGTCGCGGGCTTCGAGCGCGAGTTCGGGGATGAGCTGTGCAAGCGCGCAGGTGTCACCTGCTCGTGGACGACGAACGACTGGGATTCGATCATTCCGAACCTTCAGTCGGGCAACTACGACGTGATCGTCGCCGGAATGTCGATCACGCCCGAGCGGGAAGAGATCGTCGATTTCAGCCAGCCCTATCTGATGCCGACTCCTTCGGCCTATCTGGCGCTGTCGAAAGATGCCGACCTCATGTCCGGCCCGGTGGCTGCGCAGACCTCGACCATCCAGGCGGCCTTCGTGGCCGAAAACGGGATGCAGGTGGTGGAATTCGCCACGCCCGAGGAAACCGTGGCAGCCGTGAAGAACGGTGAAGCGGTGGCCGTGCTGGCCGACAGCGATTACCTGAAGCCCATTGCGGACGAGTCGGGCGGCGAGCTGGTGCTGCTGGACAAGACCGAATCCATCGGTGGTGGCGTCGGCATGGCGTTCCGGTCCTCGGACAAAGAGCTGCACGACAAGTTCGACGCGGCGATCAAGTCGATGAAATGCGACGGCACGCTGGACGCGATGATCCAGAAGGCCGAATACTTCGGGCCGAACTCGCCGCTGGCTTGGGGCGACATGGGCAAAGAAGGCTGCTAAAGCCCGCAATGACGGGGCGGGCCTTCTGGTCCGCCCTGCTACCAAGAGGGACCACGTGATGTTCTCTGCCTGCGCCGACCCGAAAAGCATCGAGGGGCTGACCTGGCTTTTCTGCTATCTCACTTCGGCCAAGCACGTCGCCTTTTACTGGTCCTTCGTGACGGTTCTGGCTTTGCTTGCCGTGACCGCGCCTGCAGCGATGGCGATGGGCTTCATGGGCGCGACGGCAGCCCGGTCGCATCTTGCGCCGGTCAGCTGGCTGGGGAAAATCTACATCTGGATGGTGCGCGGCATTCCCGACATCATCTTCTTTCTCTTCTTCGTCATCGCGCTGGACCAAGGCATCGAGTATCTCAAAAGTCTTGCCGTCTGCCCCGGCGGCGAATGGCCCTGGCAGGGGTTGGAGTTCCGCGTCTGCCAGGACGCCAAGGTGCCGCTGGGCGATTCAGCCCCGATCTGGCACCAGCTTTACGGATTCCTTCTGGCGGTGATAACCTTTGCCATCGTCTTCGGGGCCTTCGTCGCGAACGTCATCTACGGCGCGATGAATGCCGTGCCGCGCGCGCAGCTGGAAACCGCCGAGGCCTACGGGATGAACCGAAAGCAGGTCTTCCGCCGCATTCTTGTGCCGCAGATGTGGGTCTATGCCCTGCCCGGTCTGGGAAACCTGTGGATGATCCTGATCAAAGCTACTCCCCTGCTGTTCCTGCTGGGCGTCAAGGACATCGTCTATTACGCCCGCGAGTTGGGTGGGTCGAAGACGCAGGCCTACGAATATCCGCACGGCGACTGGCGGCTTTGGTATTTCCTGGGGCTTCTGGTTTTCTACCTGGTCTTCACAAGGGTGTCCGAGATCGGGCTCTCCAAGCTTACCCGCAAGCTTAGCCATGGTCAGGCCACCTCTGGCGGCGAAGCCATGCGAAAGGCTGCCGCATGAGCATGACCTGCTGGGAAACCGTCCAGGCTTACGGCCTGCGATCGATCGGCATCGGCGAGAACCTGTTGCCGAAGTCCGACTTCACGCTGTGCCAACAATTCACCCTGATCGGGTCGGGCCTGATCTGGAACCTGTATTTCGGCGTGCTGGCCCTGTTCTTCGGCTTTTTCCTGGCCAATGCCATCGCGCTTGCCAAGACGGCCCGCAACCCATGGATCCGCAAGCCGGCCGAGTGGTTCGTCTTCGTCTTTCGTGGCTCACCGCTCTTCATCCAGTTCTTCCTGGCCTATGAAGCGCTGGTCCTTTTGCCGAAGGGTGGGATCGACATTCTGGGCGTCCACCTGAACACCGCCTGGACCACCCGCGCCTGGGCCGGGGCGCTGCTGGTCCTGTTCTTGAACACCGCCGCCTATTCGGCCGAGATTTTCCATGGTGCGCTGAAGACGATCCCCAAGGGCGACCTGGAAGCCGCCGAGGCCTACGGGCTGACCGGCTGGAAGAAGTTCATCCGCATCGAATGGCCAACCATGCTCCGGCTGGGCTGGCCCGCCTACACCAACGAGGCGATCTTCCTGTTCCACGCGACAACTCTGGTCTACTTTTCGGGCTTTCCGGCCTTCGCGCAGAAGGGTGACGCCCTCTACTACGCGAACTACTTTGCCGACAAGACCTTCAACCCTTTCATCCCCTATCCCATCATCGCCTTCTATTTCATCCTGGTGACCCTGATCGTCACCTTCGTCTACGGTCGGATAAACCGGCGGCTGAACCGTCACCTGCCGTCGAACGTGCACAGCAAAATCCGCTTGCGTCCGAACCTGATCCGATAGTAGGCTACATTTGATCAAATTTTCGGGCACCCGCCCGGACCCTGCTGAAAGTCCCTGATCGGGGCCTGCCGGGAAAGGCGATCAAATTCAGGGGAAGGGCCAAGGGCATGGTCCGAACCTGCGCATGGGGCAGCCGTTCCGACCGGATCGGGGGCTGCGGGCGCGGGGGCCGTGCCCTGACCTCAATGACATGACGATGAAAGATTACCTTAGAAAGCACCCCGACGTGCGGACCATTCGTGTGGCCGCCGTTGATCTGAACGGTCAGGCGCGGGGCAAGCGTGTGCCCGCCCGCTTTGCGGACAAGATGGTTTCAGATGGCACACGGTTCCCGTTCTCGGTCCTGAACCTGGACATCTGGGGCGAGGATATCGACGACAGCCCATTGGTGTTCGAGCAAGGCGATGCCGACGGAGTGTTGAAGCCCACCGAACGCGGGTTCATGCCGATGCCCTGGCTGGAGGCGCCGACTGCCCTCCTCCCGATCTGGATGTTCCGCGAAAATGGCACGCCCTATGAGGGCGACCCCCGACACGCGCTGAACTCTGTGGTCCAGCGCTACAAGGCCCGCGGCCTGACCCCGGTCTGCGCGATGGAGCTGGAGTTCTTCCTGATCGACGACAGCGGCAAGACCATGCAGGTCCCCGCTTCGCCCCGGTCCGGCAAACGCCGCAAGGCCGCCGAGACGCTGTCGATCCGCGCGCTGGACGCCTTCGACACCTTCTTCACCGACCTTTACGATGCGTGTGAGGCGATGGACATACCCGCCGACACCACGACTTCGGAAACCGGGCTTGGCCAGTTCGAAGTGAACCTGATGCACTGCGACGACCCGCTTCGAGCCGCCGACGATGCCTGGCTTTTCAAGATGCTGGTCAAGGGTCTGGCCCGCCGCCACGGCTTTGCTGCCAGCTTCATGGCTAAGCCCTATGCCGAATATTCCGGGTCCGGCCTGCACACACATTTTTCGGTGCTGGACGCCAAGGGCGACAACATCTTCGACAGTGGTGGCCCCAAGGGCACCGCGCAACTGCGCCATGCGGTGGCGGGTTGCCTTGCGGCAATGCACGACTCCACGCTTCTGTTCGCGCCGCACTTCAACAGCTACGAACGCCTTGTCCCCGACAAGCATGCCCCCACGGCGATCAGCTGGGGCTATGAAAACCGCACTGCCGCGATCCGGATTCCGGCGGGCAACCCTTCGGCCCGACGGATCGAACACCGTGTGGCGGGGGGCGACGTGAACCCTTACCTGATGCTGGCCGCAATCCTGGGGGCCGCACTGACCGGCATCGAGGACGAGATGGAACCCGCACCGCCGGTTAACGGCAACGCCTACGCGATGGAGCTGCCGCAGATCCCCGCCAGCTGGGAGGCAGCAATCGACGCGTTCGAGCATTCGGACACGCTTTACCGCTTCCTGCCGAAAGAGCTGATCCGCAATCTTGTTCAAACCAAGCGGCAGGAACTGCACTACCTGGCCGAGCTGACCCCGGAAGAACGGGTGGAGCTCTATCTGGATACCGTGTAACCGCGTGGCCCCCCTTGACCCCAGGGGGGGCTTCGTCCCACCTTTCCCTGACCTTACCAGAGAGGGACCCATGCAGATCGGCATCCTTCAGACCGGCGAAAGCCCTGACGCGCTGCGCGAGCAGGGAGATTACCCCGACTTCTTCGAGACGCTGCTGGCGGGCCGTGGCCTGACTTTCCGTCGATGGGCCGTGCTGCGCAACGACTTCCCGAAGGACGTGGATGACTGCGACGGCTGGCTGATCACCGGCTCACGCTTCGGGGCGTATGAACCGCACGACTGGATTCCACCGCTGGAGGATTTCATCCGCAAGGCCTACGGCGACCATGTGCCCGTGGTCGGCGTCTGCTTTGGCCACCAGATCATCGCGCAGGCCATGGGCGGCAGGGTCGAGAAATACACAGGCGGCTGGTCCGTGGGGCCGACCAAGTATGATTTCGGCGACCAAAGCTACACTTTGAACGCCTGGCACCAGGATCAGGTGGTGAAGAAACCTGAGGGGGCGAAGGTCCTCGCCTCGACTGCGTTCTGCGAAAATGCGGCGCTTCTTTATGACGACCGGATGTTTTCCGTCCAACCCCATCCCGAATTCCGGAAGGAGTTCATGGCGGGGCTGATCCAGCATCGGGGGCCCGGTCTGGTCCCCGACGCGATCCTTGCCGATGCGAAGGCCCGCATCGACACGCCCCTCGACAGCCCGTCAATGGCCGACCGGATCGCGCAGTTCTTTCTGACCCATCAAGCCAAAACTGGGGCCGAGAAGCTCCGCGCCTGATCATCAGTCGCGGGGGCCACCCCCCAAATACGTGTGATACATGTCCAAATGGACCGACCAGCTGCCGCAGGCAGCGCGTGACTACATCGACAACCGCAAAGTCGATGAGGTGGAATGCATCATCGGCGATATCGCCGGGGTGGCGCGGGGCAAGGCAATGCCTGCCGCGAAATTCGGCAAGCAGACGAATTATTTCCTGCCTAATTCGATCTTCCTGCAGACGATCACCGGAGAATGGGCGGACAATCCCTTCGATGCCTTCACTGAACCCGACATGATCCTGGAGCCTGACTGGTCCACCGCCACCGCTGCCCCCTGGACAGCCGATGTGACCCTGCAGGTGATCCACGACGCCAAGGACCAGGACGGCAACCTGATCGCTTTTAGCCCCCGCAACGTCCTGCGCCGGATCATGGACCTTTACGCGGCCCAGGGCTGGCGTCCGGTCGTGGCGCCCGAGATGGAGTTCTTCCTGACGGCCCGCAACATCGACCCGAACCAGCCAGTGATCCCGCCGATGGGCCGATCCGGGCGCAGGGCGGCGGGAAAGCAGGCCTATTCCCTCTCGGCCATCGACGAATACGGCAAGGTCATCGACGACATCTACGACTACGCCGAAGCACAAGGCCTTGAAATCGACGGTATCCTGCAGGAAGGCGGTGCGGGGCAGATCGAGCTGAACCTCGCCCACGGCGACCCGATCCGTCTGGCCGACGAGGTGTTCTTCTTCAAGCGCCTGATCCGCGAGGCAGCCCTGCGCCACGACTGCTTTGCCACCTTCATGGCCAAGCCGATCGCGGGCGAACCCGGCAGTGCGATGCACATCCACACCTCGGTCGTGGACACCAAAACCGGCAAGAACATTTTCGCCGGACCAAAGGGTGTGGAAACCGAAGCTTTCCTGCATTTCATCGGCGGGCTGCAAAAGCACCTTGGGGCGGCCGTTGCCCTGTTCGCGCCTTACGTCAACAGCTACCGCCGCTACGTCCCGGACTTCGCCGCCCCGATCAACCTGGAATGGGGCCGCGACAACCGCACGACCGGCCTGCGCATCCCGATCTCCAGCGCCGCCGCCCGCCGGGTGGAAAACCGCCTGCCGGGGATGGATTGCAACCCCTATCTGGGCATCGCCTCGACCCTTGCCTGCGGCTACCTTGGCCTGATGAACAAGACCCAGTCACGCCCGGAGTTCATCGGTTCGGCCTATATCGACAACGAGGATATCCCGGTAAACCTTGGCGACGCGCTGGATCTTCTGGAAGAGGATCCAGCCCTGCAAGAGGTGATGGGCGTCGATTTCTGCAAGGTCTACGACAGCGTAAAGCGGAACGAATACAAAGAGTTCCTGCAAGTCATCAGCCCGTGGGAGCGGGAGCATCTGCTCCTCAACGTCTGATGAACCTGCTTCATGCAAACGACCGGCGGGGCGAATACCCCGCCAGCTACTACGCCGCGACTGCCACGCCACTGGACCGCTTTCCGATCCTGAAAGGCGCCGTCCGCGCCGATGTCTGCATCGTCGGCGGCGGCTATACCGGTCTGTCGGCGGCCCTGCATCTGGCACAGAAGGGCTTTGACGTCGTGCTGCTGGAAGCCCATCGCGTCGGCTTTGGCGCATCGGGGCGCAATGGCGGGCAGGTCGGCAGTGGGCAGCGACAGGATCAGGTCTGGCTGGAAAAGACCGTTGGCCGCGAAACTGCGCACCGGCTTTGGGATCTGGCCGAAGAGGCCAAGGGGCTGGTGAAATCGCTGGTCCGCGATCACGCCATGCCAGTCACTTTCCACCCCGGCATCGCCCACGCCTGCCGTACGGAAGCCGAGACACGCGAAACCCAAGCCTATGCAGAAAAAATGCGGCGCGACTACGGCTATACGCATCTGGAACCCCTGGACCGCGCGGGCATCCGGCGGCTGATCGGCTCCACCGCCTATGTCGGGGGCGAGGTCGACCGTGACGCGGGCCACCTGCACCCACTGAACTATGCGATCGGTCTGGCTCAGGCTGCGGCCAAAGCGGGCGTCCGAATCCACGAGATGAGCGAGGTTCACCGAGTCGAGGCCGGGCCGAAGCCGGTCGTCCGCACCCCTTCGGGTCACGTCGATTGCGCCACGGTGATCCTTGCCGGGAACGGATACCTTGGCCAGCTGAACGCCAAGGTTGCGACAAAAGTCATGCCGATCAACAACTTCATCGTCGCAACTGAACCCTTGGGTGAAGACGCGAAAGACATCCTGTCCGAACCCGTGGCGGTTGCCGACAGCAAGTTCGTTGTCAACTACTGGCGAATTTCCGAAGACAACCGCCTGCTCTTTGGCGGTGGCGAGACCTATGGCTACCGCTTTCCCGACATCATCAAGGCGGTGTCGACACCGATGCTGGAGGTCTACCCGCAGCTGGCGAAAACCCGCATCGACTATGCCTGGGGTGGCACGCTGGCGATCACGGTGAACCGGATGCCCTGTTTCCTCCGTCCCGGTCAGAATGTCCTGTCAGCATCAGGCTATTCCGGCCACGGTGTCGCGATGGCGACCCTTGCGGGCAAGCTGATGGCCGAGGCAACCGCTGGTCAGCAGGAACGCTTTGACCTCATGGCCAGCCTGCCGCAGCACCGCTTTCCGGGGGGTGCCATCCTTCGCTGGCCGCTCCTTGTGACGGCGATGACGTGGTTTGCGATGCGCGACCGACTGGGGATTTAGCCCTCCTCTCGACTCGTCGGTCGGCAAGGGCCATATCTGTCCCATGTCCCTGCCGAATGGATTCCTCGACGAACTGCGCACCCGCGTCACCCTCTCGTCCGTCGTGGGCAAGAAGGTCACCTGGGACATGCGCAAGTCGAACATGGCCAAGGGTGATTTCTGGGCGCCCTGCCCGTTCCACCAGGAGAAATCCGCCAGCTTCCACGTCGATGACCGCAAGGGGTTCTACTACTGCTTCGGCTGCCACGCGAAGGGTGATGCGGTCACTTTCATCAAGGAATCCGAGAATCTGGGGTTCATGGAGGCCGTGCAGGTTCTGGCCAACGAAGCCGGGATGCAGATGCCCGCCCGCGACCCGCAGGCCGCCCAGCGTGCTGACCGGCGGACCGAACTTGCCCAGGTGATGGACGAGGCGGTCAAGTTCTACCGCCTTCAGCTGAAAACTGCTGCCGGGTCTGCCGCCCGCACCTATCTGTCCCAGAAGCGCCGGTTGGATGAGGCCGCCTGGGACCGCTGGGACATCGGTTGGTCGCCCGAAAACGCGCAAGCTGTGGTGGACCACCTGCAAGCAAAAGGGATTTCCCCCGACCTGATGGTCGCCTCGGGCGTCGTTGCCAAGTCCGACAACGGCCGTCTTTACGACCGCTTCCATGCCCGCATCATCTTCCCGATCCGCGATGGGCGGGGCCGGGTCGTCAGCCTTGGCGGGCGCAGCCTTGATCCCAACGCCCGTGCGAAGTACCTGAACGGTCCGGAGACGGACCTGTTCGACAAAGGCCGCAACCTTTTCAACCAATCCCCCGCGCGGGAGGCGGCTGGCAAAGGCAAGCCGCTGATTGTGGCAGAAGGCTACATGGACGTGATCGCCCTAAGCGAAGCCGGGTTCACCGCTGCCGTCGCCCCCCTTGGCACCGCCGTTACCGAAGATCAGCTGCGCCTGATCTGGCGAATTTCCGATGAACCGGTCATGGCGCTGGATGGTGACACTGCAGGCATTCGCGCCGCGTTGCGTGTGGTAGACTTGGCACTGCCGATGCTGGAGGCCGGGAAGGCACTGCGTTTTGCCATCCTGCCGGGCGGTCTGGACCCCGACGATCTGATCAAGGCGCAAGGTGCGGGCGCGATGCAGACCATCCTCGATCAGGCGAGGCCGATGGTCCAGCTCTTGTGGCAGCGCGAAACCGAAGGCCGCAGTTTCGACAGCCCCGAACGCCGAGCGAGCCTGGACAAGACCCTGCGCGGGCATCTGGCCCGGATCGCCGACCAATCGATCCGCAACCACTATGCTGACGAGATGAAGCGGCTTCGGCGTGAGCTTTTCGGGACCTACGACGGACCCGCCCGTCCGTTCCAACCCGGGCCATACCGTCCGCGCGGGCGTTTCGCCCCGCCCGGCGGCGCGCTGGCCAGCACGCGGTCGTCGCTACTGGCACAGGCGCAAGGGCCAGTCGACGAACAGCTGCGCGAGGCGGTGATCCTAGCCACCCTGATCCTGCACCCCGGTTTGATTCACCGCTTCGAGTCGGCACTGGAACGGCTGGACCTTACGGGTGACGATCACGACACTCTGCGCCAGATGATTCTTGCCGGTGCCGATATGCCAGATCTGCACCACCTCATTGCGCAATCTGCCCCCACTGCTCTTGACGCGCTTCTCTCGCGACCCCATGTCGCCATCGCACCCCCGGTAAGAAACACCGAAGACGCCGAGCTTGCGGCCCTGTGTCTGGCCGAGGAGCTTGCCAAGCTGGAAGCCCGTCGCGGTGCACGCCGTGAGATCGAAGACGCGATGGAGGATATGGACGGTCTGCCCGACGAGGGCCTCACCTGGCGGCTGTCACAGGCTGCCGAAGCCCGCCACAAGTCCGAGAAAAGCGGCCAGAACGACAGCGCTGATCTGGGCGAAGACCGCGTCGCCCTGTCAAGACATCTGCAATCCCTGATCGATAGCCAGGTCTGGGTCAAGAAAAACCGCTGATTCGGCCTTTCCCCCGGCCTGATTCGCGTTATTGATTCGCGTAGCCTCGCACCGATTCGCCTTATGGAGACCCCATGGCCCTCAAGGACACCGACGACGCCAAGCCGGAAACCGACGATGCGGACGTGTCGCTGGACATGAGCCAGGCTGCCGTCAAGAAAATGATCGCCGACGCGAAGGAGCGCGGCTACATCACCTATGACCAGTTGAACACTGTCCTGCCGCCCGAGCAGGTCTCGTCCGAGCAGATCGAAGACGTGATGTCGATGCTGTCCGAGATGGGCATCAACATCATCGAGGACGAAGAAGTCGAAGAAGGCGAAGCCCCGGCCGGTGAGCTTGTGGAAACCTCCACCAGCCGCGAGGTCGCGGTTGCGGGCACCTCTGCCGAAGCGCTGGACCGCACCGACGATCCGGTCCGGATGTATCTGCGCGAGATGGGCAGCGTCGAGCTTCTGTCCCGCGAGGGCGAGATCGCCATCGCCAAGCGGATCGAGGCCGGCCGCAACACGATGATCGCGGGCCTGTGCGAAAGCCCGCTCACGTTCCAGGCCATCATCATCTGGCGCGACGAACTTCTGTCCGAAGAAATCCTGCTGCGCGACGTGATCGACCTTGAAGCTACCTTCGGGCGCAGCCTTGACGGCGAGGAAGGCGAGCTGGACGGCCCGGCGCTGGACGAAGTTGGCGTGGGCGAAGCGGCCCCCCGCCGTCCGGGCAGTGCCGAGCCGGAACTCGACGCCGACGGCAACCCGATCATGGCCGAAAGCGACGATGACGAGGATGACGAAGCCTCGAACATGTCGCTGGCGGCGATGGAAGCCGCCCTGAAGCCGCGCGTGCTGGAAACGCTTGACCTCATCGCCCGCGACTATGACAAGCTTGCCGAAATGCAGCAGCTGCGGATGGATGCGACACTGTCCTCCAGCCAGCGCTTCTCCACCGCTGATGAGGCCGCCTATCAGAAGCTGCGGTCGGAAATCGTGCTTCTGGTCAACGAGCTGCACCTGAACAACAGCCGGATCGAAGCGCTGATCGACCAGCTTTACGGCATCAACAAGCGCATCATGGCAATCAATTCGGGCATGGTGAAGTTGGCCGATGCCGCCCGGATCAACCGTCAGGAATTCATCCAGGAATATCAGGGCTTCGAGCTTGACCCTACCTGGCTGGACCGTATGGCGAAGAAGGCCGGACGTGGCTGGCAGGCACTGATCGAACGCAGCCGCGAGAAAGTGGAAGAGTTGCGCGCCGAGATGGCGCAGGTCGGCCAGTACATCGGCGTCGACATCAGCGAATTCCGCCGGATCGTGAACCAGGTCCAGAAGGGCGAGAAAGAGGCGCGTCAGGCCAAGAAGGAAATGGTCGAAGCGAACCTGCGGCTCGTCATCTCCATCGCCAAGAAATACACCAATCGGGGCCTGCAATTCCTTGATCTTATTCAGGAAGGCAACATCGGCCTGATGAAGGCCGTCGACAAGTTCGAATACCGCCGCGGCTACAAATTCTCCACCTACGCGACCTGGTGGATCCGGCAGGCGATCACCCGCTCCATCGCCGACCAGGCCCGCACGATCCGTATCCCGGTCCACATGATCGAGACGATCAACAAGCTGGTCCGCACCGGCCGCCAGATGCTGCACGAAATCGGCCGCGAACCGACGCCGGAGGAACTGGCCGAAAAGCTGCAGATGCCGTTGGAAAAGGTCCGCAAGGTGATGAAGATCGCCAAGGAGCCGATCAGCCTCGAAACCCCCATCGGCGACGAGGAAGACAGCCAGCTTGGCGACTTCATCGAAGACAAGAACGCGATCCTGCCCCTGGACAGCGCCATTCAGGAGAACCTGAAGGAAACCACGACCCGGGTTCTGGCGTCTTTGACGCCGCGCGAAGAGCGGGTCCTGCGAATGCGGTTCGGCATCGGGATGAACACCGACCATACGCTAGAAGAAGTCGGCCAGCAGTTCAGTGTCACCCGCGAACGCATCCGGCAGATCGAGGCGAAGGCTTTGCGCAAACTGAAGCATCCCAGCCGGAGCCGGAAGCTGCGCAGCTTCCTGGATCAGTGATGGGCAAGCGCCCTGTATCGCCCCTGACAAAACAGCGTGCTTTCGAGACCGTCAAGGTGGTCGCGAAGGCCGTGATTGGGGGTGAGACAGCCCTTACCTATTCGGAACTGGCCCAGCGGTTGGGAATGTCGAAGGTAAACGGCCAGGGGCTCAGCAGCTATCTCAATGAAGCGGCTTCCTGGTGCGCAGAACATGATGTGCCGAACGTTTCGGTGCTTGTCGTGTCGAAAGACAGCCTGGACAGAGGCATTCCCATGCCATCCGAAGGCTCTTTTACCGATGGTTTTTATGCCAGCACGGGTCTGTCCAAAGCTGACGTGCCCGCCGAACAGGACAGGGTCCGGGCATTCGACTGGACCTCGGTGCTATCTCTGAACTTAAGCTGAAACCAGGCGTAGGGCGGGTTTACACCCACCCTACGCAGGCGGCACGACAGCCTCCCAGGCTTCGCCCATCGCCAGAATGCAGGCCGTGCCATCGGCATAGCTTTGTACCAGCGTCCAGTCGCCTGAGGCCTTGGTCCAGACCTCCAGCACGGTTTCGGTATCGCGCAACCCCGCGCCGCTGACTTCGGCACCAGACATGCGCTTCAGCAGTTCCGTCCGGGGTACGCAGATCACTTCGGCAATCGGACTTTCCGCCGCAGCCGGCGCTGCAAGTGCCACTAGAAGGATGAGTCGCTGCCACATGCATGAAATCGTAACATGTCGGTGACAATTTCCGTCCGTCTTTTGCGATGCCGAGCCTACTTGTCTTCGACGAAGGGCCAGACCGGGTAGTACAAACCTGCCTCCTGCAGGATCGCACAAAGCCGCATCGCCTCGACCCGCATCCGGCCGGATTTCGCCAGCATATCGGTGTTCGGCCTGCCCGGCGCGTTAACCTCATCGAACCGCATGTCGAGTTTCTTGCGTTTCTTGTCCGGGTCCTGCGAATTCGCGTGGCCGCGGTTGCGCTTTTCCTCGAATTCCTCCAGCGATTTCACTGCATAATGGTGCAGCGCCGCAATCTCGACTTCGGGGGACTTGGTCGCGCGCAGCGTGATGAACTCGGCATCCTGTCCCGAGGGCATCACGTAACGCCCCTCAGCCACGGACACGCGATGCACTCCGGTTCCGGAAAGCTTCCTGCGCCGTCCGATGGGTTTGACGCTGCGGTTGACCGCCGCCCGGGGACGCAACGCCTCGGTGAAACGCTCCATCACCGGGGCCGCAAGATAGGTCTTCTGCCCGCCGCTGTTGAACACGATCCAGTTCACCGCAATCGCGTTCACATCGGTGTCAAACCGCTTCAGGAAGTCGCTGATCGTGTCATCCTGCCGCAAAAGCAGGAATTCGTCGGCGTCGAAGAAAGCGATCCAGTCCACCGACGAATTCTTGCGCATGTGCTCATAGGCCAGACGCTGGGGCCGTTCGCCAACCGAGTGCGGCCAGTCCAGCCGGATCAGCTCACCCGCGTCGTCAAGCGCTTGCAGGACTTCCCCCGTCCCGTCGGTGCTTTCGTTGTCGTAGATGATGAAATCGGTGAACCCCAGCGCCTTGTAATGCGCCAGCCATTCGATCACCGACCGAATTTCGTTCCGGACAATTCCGCACAGCGCGATGCTTGGATCAGACATGTCCTTCTATCGCAACGAGACCGCCGCCGATCAAGCCATGCCTTGCCCATGCGGGCGACCCTGAGTCTCGCCCGCCACAGTCCCTGCCCCATATTCTGGGCCGCAAAGATCGGGCTTCCCCAGATGCAACAGCTTCCCCTATAGTCTGTGGAGGTAACCGGGGGAACACCCGGACCTTGAGGCAGGAAGTATAACAACAGCAAGGAGGGGGCCGATGCGCTGCCCATTCTGCGGCAACATCGACACGCAAGTGAAGGATTCGCGGCCAGCGGAGGATCACGTCTCGATCCGCCGGCGCCGGTTCTGTCCTGCCTGCGGTGGCCGCTTCACAACGTACGAACGTGTCCAGCTGCGTGATCTTGTGGTGATCAAATCCTCTGGCAAGCGCGAGGATTTTGATCGGTCGAAATTGGAACGCTCGATCCGCATCGCGATGCAAAAGCGGCCGATCGACCCCGAGCGCATCGACCAGATGATCAGCGGCATCGTCCGGCGGCTGGAAAGCCTGGGTGACACAGACATTTCGTCCAAGGTCATCGGCGAGATCGTGATGGAAAGCCTGGCCCGGATCGACACGGTCGCCTATGTCCGCTTCGCCAGCGTTTACAAGAACTTCCAGACCGCGGATGACTTCGACGGCTTCGTCAGTGAACTTCGGCCCGGAGCCGCCGGGGAAGAGTGACCCCCCGGGCTGACGACGAAAATCACATGGCCCACGCCCTGCGCCTTGCCGCGCGGGGCCTTGGCAGGGTCTGGCCCAACCCGGCGGTGGGCTGCGTCCTGGTCAGGGACGGGCTGATCGTCGGGCGCGGCTGGACCCAACCGGGTGGCCGTCCCCATGCCGAGGTGAGGGCCTTGCAGCAGGCGGGGCCTCTTGCCAAGGGTGCCACGGCTTATGTCACGCTGGAACCCTGCGCCCACCATGGTCACACTCCCCCCTGTGCGGATGCGCTGATCGCAGCCGAAGTCACCCGTGTTGTGACGGCCCTGACCGACCCGGACCCCCGTGTGTCGGGCCGAGGCCATGCGATGCTGCGGACGGCAGGGATCACTGTAACAGAAGGCTTGCTTAGGCCCGAGGCAACGCGCGCGAACGCCGGGTTCCTGAAGCGGGTGACGCAAGGCCTGCCCTTGGTCACCCTGAAACTTGCGGCCACGCTGGACGGACGGATCGCGACGGCCACGGGCGAATCACGCTGGATCACCGGGCCCGAGGCGCGACGCAAGGTCCATGCCCTGCGCCTGTCCCATGATGCGGTGATGGTTGGGTCTGGCACCGCCCTGGCCGACGACCCCGACCTGACAGTCCGCGACATGGGGGCAGACCGCCAGCCCGTGCGGATCGTCGTGGACCGGTTTTTGAAGCATTCCACCGCCAGTCGTTTGGGTCAGACGGCGCAGGCCCATCCGGTCTGGCTGTTGCACGGAGCGGATGCCCCGGCACCGGCCCGGCAAGCCTGGGCCGACACAGGCGCGATCCTTGTTGAAGTGCCCCAGATCGCGGACCGCATCGACCTAGTCAGCGCGTTGCGGATCCTTGCCGGAAAAGGCCTGACCCGCATCCTCAGCGAAGGCGGCAGCACGCTTGCCGCCGCATTGATCAAGGCAGGGCTTGTCGATGATCTGGCGCTTTTCACGGGGGCTGCGCTGATCGGCGCCGAAGGTCATGCGGCCCTTGGTCCGCTTGGTCTGACAGCCCTGTCCGACGTCCCGCACCCTAGGCTGCGGGAAACCGAAATGCTTGGCCCAGATCTCTATTCGCTGTGGTCGATGTCCTGACGCCGCATGCTAAGGTCGGGAAGCCGGTTTTCTTCCAGTTCCGGGGCAGTCTCATTGCCTGACAGAACTGTTTCGATCGACTGCGCCACCTTGGACC
>JANMGI010000409.1:0-2191 GCA_031374565.1 Paracoccaceae bacterium
GACGGCCCGGCGATGTAAAGCCGCTGCCAGCTTGGGGCAAATCCGGCCTTGAAACGACCCAGCCCGGACGCGGCTTGCGGGGCCAGCCACCGCCCCAACCGCGCAACATGCCCACGTTCGCCGGGGCAGCCCCCGATGGGCACCGCCGCCAGTGACAGTCGGACAACACCGGCCTGCCGCGCGGCCATGAGTCCCGCCATCACCAGAAGCTGCGCCGTGCCGTCAGGGGCCGCCGGATCGGGCCGCAACAGGTCCAGCGTCCAGACCTGCCGCTTGGCGATGAGCGCCGCATGAAAACTTGCAAAACCCACCACACGGGGCCCCTGCCGGGCCACCACGACCTTCTGGCGCGCCACATAGTTGGGGGCGAACCTGCCCATGGTAAACCCATGCTCGCCGCCCCGTGCGGCAGCCCAGGCCGCATTCACCCCGGCAAGATCGCTCCAGTCCGGTTGCAGGTCGAGGCCCGCCGTCACCTCCGCCGCTTCGGCCCGGCGCAGTTTGCGACGCAAACCGGCGCGGGCGGGCAGGTCCAGTCGGAAACTTTGCGGGAAAAGCCACCCCTCGCGCGCCACCGGCAGGACCGCCATTCCCGCCTTCCGCGCCCGCGCAGCCGCGCGGGGCCCCGCCTTGTAAAGCACCGGCCATCGTCCCTCGTCTCGCGCCGCCGCCTGAAACCGGCCCAGACATGCGGCGTCAGACAATGCCACCAGCCCATGCGCCGTACGCCCGGCCACAAATCCCGCCGGATGCACCGCCAGATCGCCCTGCGCCACAAGCCCGGCTTCGGCAATCTCTGGCGCCGACAGGGAGGTACCGGCCCGCCTCGCGTCCTCGGGCCGCGCAAGGAACGCGACCGCCACCCCCACCACTGCAGGCACCCCGAAGTATAGTCCGCGCCAGGCCAGCACCCCGGCCAATAGCGCCTCGGGCGGAAAAGATGGCATCAGCCACAGCAGCACGATCTCGAATGCGCCCAGCCCCGCTGGCGCGCCCGAGACAAGGCCCGCCCCGAACGCCAGCAGGAACACCGGCAGAAAGCCCGCAAACTCCAGATTGCCGGGGACCAAAAGCCAAAGCGCCACTCCCGCCGCCAGACAGTCAACGGCTGCCAGACCGACCAGTCTGCCTTGCGTGATCAGGTTTGGCACCCAAGGACGCGGCCAGACCACCGAGCCTGCGGCGGCCGCAACCGCCAGACACAGCCCAATCCCCCCGAACGCCGCAAAGGGCGCCACGGGAACCAGCACCAGCACGGCAGCCGTGACCACCGCCCAGGCCGCAAGAAAGGACACCGCCACCAGAAACGTCAGCCGCATCGCGCCGTAAAGGCCAAGCTCGGGCAGCATCCGCCAGCGCACAAACGCCCCGCTGACCACGCCCAGCCCCACCGTCTGCCCGATGGCAATCGCAGCAAATCCGGCGCGACCGGCCCGGCCCGGCGACACTCCCGTTCCAAGATGCCGGTGCAGCGTCAGGTCATAGCCTGCAACGGCCCTGAAACTGGCCCAGGTCGCCAGGCACGCCCCGATCCAGGCCATACCGCCGACGTCGCCCATCGCGCGCAGCACCTGGGCAGGGTCCACCTCTTGCAAGCGGTGCAGCAAAAGCCACAGAAACAGGATCGCCGCCCCGCCCGTCAGCGCCAGCCGCCGATAAACCCTGGGGCGCAGGGCCCGCACCATGTCCAGTCGTTGCAACTTCCGCCTCCACCTGCTGGGAGGGTAAGCTTTCGCCCGAAAGCCATGGCGATCCGGTTAACGCATCAAATGCCACAAAGAAAAAGCGCGGCCCCGGGTGGGACCGCGCCATTCGAACCTAAGCTTCGCTTCAGATTTCGGTCATCAGTTGCGCCTTGGCAACCGGCATCATTTCTTTCATCTTCGTGCGCACGTCGTCGGCGCTGGCCTTGCCCGCAAGGTCCGCGACAACTTTGCGCACTACGTCTTCGTCGCCCGCTTCCTCGAAATCGGCGCTGACGACTTCCAGCGCATAGACTGCGGCTGCGTCGTCCGTCTTGCCCATGAGGCCGGCAGCCCAAAGGCCCACAAGCTTGTTGCGCCGCGCCTCGGCCCGGAACTGCATTTCGGCGTCATGGGCGAACTTGTTCTCGAAGGCGTGCTCGCGTTCATCGAAGGTGGTCATGGCGGGTCTCTCGGGGTTGGGGGAGTGCCCCTGTATGCGGAAGCGG
>JANMGI010000446.1:0-2440 GCA_031374565.1 Paracoccaceae bacterium
GGTCTACCCGAAGGCCACGCAGGCCGAGCGGCAGGATGTGGTGGAATACTATCTGGAGCGGGTCGGTCTTGCCGACGCGATGCACAAACCCGCCGCAGAAATGTCGAACGGGATGCGCCAGCGGGTCGGGATCGCGCGGGCCTTTGCGCTGTCTCCCAAACTGCTGTTGCTGGATGAGCCCTTCGGGATGCTGGACAGCCTGACCCGGTGGGAGTTGCAGGAAGTGCTGATGGAGGTCTGGTCGCGGACCCAAGTCACGGCGATCTGCGTCACGCATGACGTGGACGAGGCGATCCTTCTGGCCGACCGGGTGGTGATGATGACCAACGGGCCGGAGGCGACCATCGGCAAGATCACCGAGGTGAAACTCCCCCGTCCGCGCACCCGCCGGGCGCTGCTGGACCACCCCGACTACTGGCACTACCGCGCCGAGGTTCTGGGCTTCCTTGAGGACTACGCGCACGGCGCGACGAAGAAGGAGGCTGCGTGATGCGGTTGGTTGTCATCGGGGCCGGAATGGCCTCGGGTCGGATGCTGGAGCAGCTGTTCGAGGCGGGGTTCGCGGGGCAGGTCACGCTGTTCAACGGCGAGCCGCGCGGGAACTACAACCGGCTGATGCTGTCGCCGGTCCTGTCGGGCGAAAAGACCTACGAGCAGATCATCACCCATGACGACGCTTGGTATGCGGCGCATGGTGTGGCGTGCCGGTTCGGCGAGCATGTGACGAAGATCGATCGCGAGCGGAAGGTTGTTGTCAGCAAGCTTGGCGAGACGCCCTATGATGTGCTGGTCATCGCGACCGGCTCGGCGCCGTTCATCATTCCGGTGGTGGGGAAAGAGCTTCCGGGCGTCTGCACTTTCCGCGATCTTGAAGATACCAACGCGATGATTGCGGTGTCCAAGCCCGGCGCGAAGGCGGTTGTCGTTGGGGGCGGTCTCTTGGGGCTGGAAGCAGCGGCCGGGATGGCGGCGCGGGGGGCCGAGGTCACGGTGATCCACCTGATGGGCAACCTGATGGAGCGTCAGCTGGACCCCTCGGCCGGGTATCTGTTGCAGAAGGACCTGGAGCGGCGCGGCATCCGCATCCACTGCAAGGGGGCGACGAAGGCGATCCTTGGGCATGACAGGGTGGAGGCGGTGCTTCTGGAAGACGGCACGGTCTATGACGCCGATCTGGTGTGCATGGCTGTCGGCATCCGCCCCGAGACGCGGGTTGCCACCGACGCGCATCTGGAGATAGGGCGGGGGGTGGTTGTCAACGACCAGATGCAGACCAGCGACCCGGCGATCTATGCGCTGGGGGAATGTGTCGAACACAACAAGCAGCTCTTCGGGCTGGTGGCACCCCTGTATGATCAGGCCAAGGTCTTGGCCGCGACTTTGATGGGCGCAGAGGCCGCGTTCAAGCCGGTGCAGACGGCGACCAAGCTGAAGGTTACCGGGGTGGACCTCTTCAGCGCGGGCGACTTTGCCGATGCTCCGGGGCGTGAGGACATCGTGTTCCGCGATCCGGGGCGCGGGGTTTACAAGCGGTTGGTGCTGGAAGGCGAAAAGCTGATCGGCGCGGTGATGTATGGCGATACTGGCGACGGGGCCTGGTTCTTCGACAAGATCAAGTCGGGCGAGGATATATCTGCGATCCGCGAGACGCTGATCTTCGGCCCGGCCTTCCAGGGGGGTGCCCAACCGGACCCTCTGGCAGCCGTTGCAGCCTTGCCGCCTGAGGCGGAAATCTGTGGCTGCAACGGCGTCTGCAAAGCGAAGATCATGACGGCCGTGCAAGGCGGCGCGGTGACGCTGGATGCGGTGCGGGTGCAGACCAAGGCCAGCGCCAGTTGCGGGACCTGCACCGGGCTGGTGGAAAAGGTCATGGCGCTGACGCTGGGTGACAGTTTTACTGCCAACGCCAATCCGCCGATGTGCAAATGCACCGACCACACGCATGAAGACGTGCGACGGTTGATCAAGGCGCAGGGGCTGAAGTCGATCCCGGCGGTGATGCAGGATCTGGGCTGGAAGACAGTGGGGGGCTGCGCAAGCTGTCGTCCGGCGCTGAACTATTACCTGCTGTCGGACTGGCCGCTGGACTACGTGGATGACCGGCAGTCTCGGTTCGTCAACGAACGCAACCACGCCAACATCCAGAAGGACGGGACCTATTCGGTGGTCCCGCGGATGTGGGGCGGGGTGACGACATCAGCCGAGTTGCGGGCGATAGCCGATGCGGCGGACCGCTATGCCGTGCCGATGATCAAGGTCACCGGGGGGCAGCGGATCGACCTGCTGGGGGTGCGGAAAGAGGACCTGCCGTCGATCTGGTCCGACTTCAACGCGGCTGGGATGGTGTCGGGCCACGCCTATGCCAAGGGCCTGCGGACGGTGAAGACCTGTGTGGGGTCCGAGTTCTGCCGCTTTGGCACGCAGGATTCGACCGGGCTGG
>JANMGI010000454.1:0-5042 GCA_031374565.1 Paracoccaceae bacterium
GTCACGTTCAGAAGGTGGTTCAGCACCCGCCCGATCTCGCAGAACAAGACCCGGATAAGCGAGGCGCGACGCGGCACCGGCGTGTTGGTCAGCTTTTCGATCGCCAGACACCAGGCATGTTCCTGGTTCATCGGCGCGACATAGTCGAGGCGGTCGAAGTACGGCAGGTTCTGAAGATAGGTCCTGCTCTCCATCAGCTTTTCGGTGCCACGATGCAGAAGCCCGATATGCGGGTCGCAGCGTTCGACAATCTCGCCGTCCAGTTCCAGAACCAGCCGCAGCACGCCATGCGCCGCCGGGTGCTGGGGTCCGAAGTTGATGTTGAAGTTGCGGATGCGCTGCTCGCCGGTCTCGAAATCAGAGGAGCCGTCGTCATAGCTGTTCTTGCGGATATCGCCGTCCATCTATTTGGCCCCCGGCTTTGCATCTGCCTTCTGATCACCCGGAAGGATGTATTCCGCACACTCCCACGGGCTCATGAAATCGAACTGCCGGTATTCCTGCACCAGATAGACCGGCTCATAGACCACGCGCTTCAGGGCCTCATCGTAGCGGACCTCGGTGTAGCCCGTGGTCGGAAAGTCCTTGCGCAAGGGATAGCCCCGGAAGCCGTAGTCCGTCAGGATGCGCCGCAGGTCGGGGTGGCCGCTGAAGAGGATCCCGAACATGTCGAACACTTCGCGTTCGAACCAGTTGGCGCTGGGGTGAATGTCGACCAGCGACGGCACCATCTCATCCTCGCGCACCGCGACCTTCACCCGGATGCGGTGGTTTTGGTACATCGACAGAAAGTGGTAGACCATGTCGAAGCGTGTGCTGCGCTCGGGGTGGTCCACTGCCGTGATGTCGACCAGCGAGGAGAACCGGCAGGACGCGTCGTCGCGCAAGAATTCCACCAGCGCTTCCAGATGCGCAAGGTTGGCAGTCAGAGTCAGCTCGCCAAAGGCGATGTCTGAAGACACCACAGCATCTGCCTGTTTCAGCGCGATGATCCCGGCCAGTTCCTGCAAGGCTTCGGACATGGGATTACCTCACCAAAGTGCCAGTGCGGCGGATTTTCCGCTGCAACTGCAGGATACCGTATAAGAGCGCCTCAGCCGTGGGCGGGCAGCCCGGCACGTAGATGTCGACCGGGACGATCCGGTCACAGCCGCGCACCACCGAATAGCTGTAGTGATAATAGCCCCCGCCATTCGCGCAGGAGCCCATGCTGATCACATAGCGGGGTTCCGGCATCTGGTCGTAGACCTTGCGCAGCGCCGGGGCCATCTTGTTGGTCAGCGTGCCCGCAACGATCATCAGGTCCGACTGCCGGGGCGACGCGCGCGGCGCGGTCCCGAACCGTTCAAGGTCATAGCGCGGCATCGAGGTATGCATCATCTCGACCGCGCAGCACGCCAGACCGAATGTCATCCAGTGGAGCGAGCCGATGCGGGCCCAGTTGATGATGTCCTCGGTCGAGGTCAGGATAAAGCCCTTATCCTGCAGGTCACGGTTCAGCGCCTGAACGGCAACCTCGTGGTCGCCGCCCGCCGTGTTTGCACCCGTCACAACGCCCATCGACCTCACCCTTCCCACATCCTTTGCCGCACCCGGACCCCGGACTGCGATTTCGACAACGTCAAGGCAGACTAGATGACAGTGCTCAGCGCTTTGCTGCCTGTGGTCTTGCCGAACACCCGGCACCGGACGGTGATCCGGCCCTGTTGCTCAATACCTGTGGCCCAAGGCAGGGTCAACCAACGGCAGCGTCGCAGTCGGCGCATTTTCCGATACTGACTCCACGCAGGCATCATCGGGATGGCCGCCTCGTCTGCGCTCCGGATCAAGCTCTGTCGGCGGGTTTCCGCGCCGAACCTGGTTCTGCCTTCATCTTCGCAATCGAGGCGGGAACCGATCTACGACAGCGGAATTGTCCAAGGGTGCCAGGTTGTCTGGCTCTTTCATCAAGGAAAAATCTGTCATGAAAAATATCATCAGTCTCTTGGCAACCACCGGCATCATCGCGCTGTCCGCGGCACCGCTTTTCGCCGAGACCGTGATCGGCGATCCGATGACCACCAGCTGCGCTGACTACATGTCGCAGGACGATGCAGGACGCATGTCGCTTGCGATGCAGTATGACGTCTACACCGCAATGTCGGAAACCGACAAAACGGCAGTCGAGGCGATGTCTGACGCAGACAAGGCCAAAATGATCGCCGACGCCCAAGCCGCCCGCGCTGCAATGTCCACCGAAGACATGGACAAGGCAACAGCGGCAGGAAAGAACTGGATGGAAAAGATCACCACCAACTGCCAGGCGACTCCCGGCGTGATGGTGATCGACGCTATGGACGCTGCAATGTAACAGCGGCACTGCCGGACTGACAGGTGCGCGCATGACCAGCAGTCGTGCGCGCACCATTCATTTCAATAGCCGTCGTGAAGAGGACGTCGCTTCAGGCAGGGAACTGGCGCATCTGCGCCGTCACTCCCACTCCAGCGCGCCCTTTTTCCATTCATAGGCGAAACCGATGGTCAGCACGGCCAGAAACAGCATCATCGACCAGAAGGCCGCCATGCTGATGTCGCCAAATGCCACGGCCCAGGGGAACAGGAACGCCACCTCAAGGTCGAAGATGATGAACAGAATCGACACGAGGTAGAACCGCACGTCGAACTTCATCCGCGCATCGTCGAAGGCGTTGAAACCGCATTCGTAGGCGCTGACCTTTTCGGGGTCCGGATTGCGGACCGCAAGGATCGCGGCGGCCAGGATCAGGACAAGGCCCAGACCGGTGGCAATCGCCAGAAGAATAAGGATGGGCAGGTATTCTCGAAGAAGCAGGTCCACGAGGGGCTCCTTGACTGCTGGCGGCACGCGTGCAGGCGGACGCGACAGCGCCCAGCACAGTATCTATGTTCGTTTACTCTGCACCCATGCCGGGGTCAACCGAAGCTGGGCCATATTCAAGGCATTGCGGGTGCAGATATTCTCAAAAACCAAGCATTTCACTCAGGATTTCGCAAGCCGCAGACGGGAACGGTTCCCCATACCTTGACCCGCCCGGCGATCCCGACTTTTCTTGCCCCAGCCATCAGCACAGGATTATTCATGCCCATCCGCCTTGCCCTCGCTGCCCTTTCCCTGACTGCGCTGCCCCTTGCGGCGCAGACCTGCGACATCGACCTTGCCGCCGTAGAAGCCCGGATCGCCCAGCTGGAGCCGTCCTACAGTCTGGTCCTGTCCGACATCGGCTGCGACGCGCCGACCATCCCGGCCCATGACCTCATGTGCAATGCCGCTGAAACTCCGAACGCCCTGCTCTGGCGCATGGGGCGCCTGGACGATCTGGCCTGGGTCTACGCTGTGGAAAACGCCACCGGGCAGGAAGTTGATCAGACCGACCCGCCCCGCGACGCGGATTTTATCGCCGCCCGTGACGCCTGCACGGATGAGGCTTGCATCTGCGACGTGCTGACCCGGCACACCAACGACAGCCTTGGCGGCACATCGCCCTATCCCCAGTGATCAGCGCGTGACCGGGTGGAAGGCATAGCCCGCCCCCGCCCGCCGGATCCAGCCGATCCCCGGGTCGGACAGATGCGCCCCGGCCACCAGCCAACCCGCCTCGGCCGCCCGCGCCATCAGCGCCAGCCGTGTCGCGCGGGCTTGATCGGGGTCCTCATCGAAGGCCCAGGTCACCTCGGGTTGCGCGAACTGAACCGCCGCGTGGTGCACAAGGTCGCCCCAGATCAGCATCCGCCCCTCGACCAGAAACGCCATATGCCCCGGCGAATGGCCCGGAGCGTTGATCGCCACCACCCCCGCCATCGGCCCGTCGCCCTGCTCCAGCGGCACCAGCCTTGGCAGGACCGGGATCATCCGCGGCTCTTCCCGAAACGCCATCAGCTCTTCGGTCGCCACAAAGACCCGCCCGGCATTGGGGAAGGCCAGCCCCCCGTCCGCTCCGACAAGCCCTGACAGGTGATCGACATGGGTATGCGTCAAGGCCACCGCTGTCACCTCCTGCGCGCCGACCCGCGCCTCCGCCATCGCCTCGCCCAGCCGGCCCAGCACCGGATGCCAGGCGTCCGCCGCACCTGCGTCGATCAACAGGCACCCCGCCGGCCCCTGCACCAGAAAAGCCCGCA
Organism: Paracoccaceae bacterium; assembly: GCA_031374565.1. Classification (GTDB taxonomy): domain Bacteria; phylum Pseudomonadota; class Alphaproteobacteria; order Rhodobacterales; family Rhodobacteraceae; genus Tabrizicola. The sequence continues at coordinate 4,138 of JANMGI010000454.1, forward strand.
CCGGCAACCGCAGCTTGCCCGCGACCAGATCAGCCCCCGCCATCTCGGCCAACGGCCCCGCCCCCTGTCGCAGATGCGTCACCGGCATCGCTGTCTCGCCGTCCGACAGCATGGTGACTGTCAGCTCTCCCAACTCTACTGCCAGCGACAACCGCCCCGCGCGCAGCACCCTCATCCGCACCAGCTCCCCCGCAAACCGCCGCCATAGGTGCGCGCGTGGCCTGCCCGGATCATCTCGCGCGCCACGTCCACCCCGTCCAGCTCCAGCCGCACCAGGGCCCGGCCGTACTGATCCGTCCCCTCTTGCGTCATCTTCAACCGGGTCGCCTTCTGGATCAGCGTCCGCAGCGCCCAGGATGCCTTTTCGGCCGCCACGAACTCGGCAAAGCACTTCGGAGCATACTTCTCCGGCGTGTCGAACCCCAGAAGCCGCGCGCTCATCATTCCGTCTTCCGGGCAGACCATCGACACCGTGTCACCATCGACCACCCGGAAAATGCGACAGTCGCCCTGCACGCTTGCCACCGGCTTCATCGCCGCATTCACCAGATCGGCCATCGTCGGGATCAGCACCAGCCCCGCCACCGCGCTGCCTATCACCAACTTCAGGTAGAACCGGGGGTCGATCAATCGCCGCATGGTCCGGGTCAAAGCCCCCGCAGGCCGCGCGGGTCGGAAAATCCAGCACACGTCAGTCAGCTACCGGGGCCGCCACCGACGCCGCCAACGGCACCGCCACCGCCTCGGCCCGTGCCGCCAACCCAACCTCTTCGCCGATGATCCGCGCAATCTGCGCCACATCCTCGACTCCGAAGGTCAACGGCAGGCGCATGTCGATCAGACCCGCCAGCACCCGGTCGGTCTGCGGCAGCGGCTCGGGTGCCGCATAGCGCCAATGCGCATAG
>JANMGI010000465.1:0-2157 GCA_031374565.1 Paracoccaceae bacterium
AAGAAGGTGGCGGCGGTGGTCAGTCTGGGGGTTGCTGCGTTCTACCTGCTCCTCTCGGGATCAAACGTCGCGACCGAGCGGGCCTTTGTCATGATCACCATCTTCCTGGGGGCAGTGCTTCTGGACCGGCGCGCGCTGACCCTGCGGTCGGTGGCGATTGCGGCGGCAGTGCTGCTGCTGCTTCAGCCGGAAAGCCTGCTGAACCCCGGTTTCCAGATGTCCTTTGCCGCCACCATCGCGCTGATCGTAGGCTTTGCAGCACTTGAGGGCAGCATCTACCGCCAGCGCATTCCGCGCTGGATGATGCCGGTGTTCACGCTTGTGCTAAGTTCGGTGATCGGCGGCTTTGCGACCGCGCCCTATGCCGCGGCGCATTTCAACCGCTATTCCGACTACGGCCTTTTGGCAAACTTGCTGACGGTGACGGTCATGGGGGTCGTCATCATGCCGGCGGGGGCGGTGGCAGCCTTGCTGGCACCCTTTGGGCTGGCCGCGCTGCCGCTTTGGGTGATGGAGCAGGGTGCCCGCTGGATCCTGTTCGTGGCGCACTGGATTGCTGGGCTGGACGGGTCGGTCACTGCGATCCCCGCGCCCGGCCCCTGGGTGCTGCCGCTCTTCACGCTGGGGGCGATCTGGCTGATCCTGTGGCGGGGCCGGGTCCAGGCGGTGGGGCTGGTGCCGGTGCTGGCGGCACTCGGCCTCTGGCTCATGGCTGACCGGCCCGTCCTGCTGGTGTCCGGCGATGCGCGGCTTCTGGGGCTGGAGGGGCCGGAGGGGCGCGCGCTTTCAGCCGCCAAGGGCGGGGGCTTCGCCGCCGAGAACTGGTTGCAGAACGACGGCGACCTCGTGGAGCAGGCACTGGCAGCGGAACGCCCGGGTTTTGACGGTCCGAAGGGCGAACGCTGGTTTGATCTGGGCGGTTTGCGGGCAGTGGCGCTGTCGGGCAAGGGGGCCGAGGGCAAGTTGGTCGAAGTGTGCCAGTCCGCCGGTCTGGTGATCCTTGCCGCCAAGGCCACGTCTGCACCGAAGGGGTGTCCGCTGATAGATCAGGAAGTTCTGGCCGCCACCGGCCCGCTGGCGGTCTGGCAGGACGGTGATGTTATGTGGATCGAGCGGACGAAGACAGCCCGTAGGCTTTGGTCCCCGCCTGCACGGAAGGTTGCCCTGCCGGACCTGACCGGACAGGCCCTTGCGCTGGCCCGTCAGTAGCTGCGGATCAGCCCGACCAGACGGCCTTGCACCTTGACCAGATGGTCGGGGAACACCCGTGTCTCATAGGCCGGATTTGCGGCTTCCAGCGCGATCATGTTGCCGCGACGGCGGTAGCGCTTCAGCGTGGCTTCATGATCTTCAACCAGCGCCATGACGATATCGCCATTGTCCGCCGTCGACTGTTCACGGATCACCACGATGTCGCCGTCGTTGATCCCGGCCTCGATCATGGAATCGCCTTTGACCTCAAGCGCATAGTGCTGCCCGTTGCCAGAAAGCATCGACCCCGGCACCGCAATGTGGTGCGACTCTTCGGAGATCGCCTCGATCGGGACACCGGCGGCGATGCGGCCCATCACCGGCAGTTCCATCGCGTGGACGGTGGAAACCGGCATCGCACCGCGCGGCGGATCAACCTTGTCGCCCGCGATGACCTTAAGCGAGAAGCCCGGCCGCTCCATCGCTTCGGGGAGCTTCACAATCTCAAGCGCGCGGGCGCGGTGGGCAAGGCGGCGGATGAAGCCGCGTTCTTCCAGAGCAGTTATCAGCCGGTGGATGCCGGACTTCGACCGCAGGTCCAGCGCGTCCTTCATCTCATCGAACGACGGTGGCACCCCATCGCGGTCCATCCGGGTCTTGATGAAGTCCAGAAGTTCCAACTGCTTGCGTGTCAACACGGGGCGACCTCCCACATCATGAGTTATCACAATGTTCTGCCCGCGTTCTTGGTTTGTGTCAAGAATTATCCACAGAACCTTAAATTGGAATGTAGGGAACCGTGTCCCCGGCACGACAGGCGGGGGCATTGATCGGTCGGATCAACAGGGCATCGGCTTGTCCCAGGATCGACAGAAGGGCGGAATCCTGTCTCTCAAACGGGGCGATGTCCGGCAGACTGTCCCCCGGTGCCAGCCGCGCCCGCATGTAATGCGCCCTTGGGCCGTT
>JANMGI010000488.1:0-2172 GCA_031374565.1 Paracoccaceae bacterium
CAGCGACAGCGGATAGGTGAAGCGGTCCCCCGCAAGGCTGATCTCGCCCAGAAAATCGCCGAAGCGGGGCCGCAGGGCCGCCAGATAGGCATCATCCGGCAAGGCCTGGATCAAGGCGGCGGTCTCGTCCGTTTCGCTCCAGACGATGCTGGAATGGTGACCACCCTTCAGCGGCAGAATGGCAAGGGGGCCAGACGGCATGAAGAACTGCTGTGCCACACCCTTGTGGTCGCGTTCATGCCGGATTGCTGTGACGAGTGCGGTCTGCCCGTAGCCCCAGCCGATCCGCCTGATCCCCGCGCGCAACGCCGTGCCGGACCCGCGCCCGTCGCAGCCGACCAGCAGGCCCGCCGTCAGGGTCCGCCCAGACGCAAGGGTCACGGAAACTCCGGAAGCACCAACCTCTTGCGCAACAACGGTTTCGCCAGACAGCAGCGTGATCCCGGGCGTGGCCTCCATCGCTGTCACAAAGGCCGCATAGAGGTGGCGGTCTTCCAGCATGTGGCCCATCGGGCCTTCCTCGATTTCGGCATGGTCGAAATGCAGGAAGAACGGCGCGGCACCTTCACCGGACCGACCGTCCGAGGCCTTGATCTCCAGCATCGGTTGCGCCTTGTCGGCCACCTTCGGCCAGACGCCGATAGCGGTCAGCAACCGGATCGAGGCGATGGCCAGCGCATAGGCGCGCCCGTCGAAACCGACTTCGGCGCGGGACCGGGCGGGCCGCGCGTCGATCACGGTCACCCGAAAGCCACCCTTTGCCAAAGCCAAAGCCAGGGCCGGGCCATTCAGCCCCCCGCCCGCGATCAGAATGTCGGTGTCCATGGTCATACCCTCTTCTTAGCCCCCGGCGACGGATTGTCCATGCGTCGGCAAGCCGCTACCCTTCCGCCAAAGTGGGGGCACACATGACCGGAACCTGGGCACACATGACCGCATCCGCGCTGGGCCGCGAGATCGGCAAGGGCAAGATCAACCCGGTGGAATTGGCCGAGTTCTTTCTGGACCGGATCGAGACGCATCCCCATGCCCCCCGCATCTACGCCCGCGCTACCGCCTCCCGCGCGCGGGGCGAGGCGATGGCCGCCGCCGCCCGCGCCAAGTCAGGGTTTCGCAAGGGGCTGCTGGATGGGGTGCCGATCAGCTGGAAGGACCTTTTTGACACTGCGGGGGTGCCGACAGAGGCGGGGTCGGCTTTGCTGAAAGGTCGCACACCCGCCCGCGACGCCGAAGTGCTGGAGACGGCGACACTTCAGGGACTGGTCTGCCTTGGCAAGACGCACATGTCGGAGCTGGCATTTTCGGGTCTGGGGATGAATCCGGTGACGGCGACACCGCCGAACCTGAACGACGACCGCGCGGTGCCGGGGGGATCTTCGTCGGGGGCGGCGGCGTCGGTGGCCTTCGGGCTGGCTCCGGCGGCGATAGGGTCGGACTCGGGCGGGTCTGTCCGCATTCCCGCCGCCTGGAATGACCTTGTCGGACTGAAGACAACCGAGGGCAGCTTGCCGATGACCGGCATCGTCCCCTTGTTCGAGTCGATGGATACGGTCGGTCCGCTGGCCCACTCGGTCGAAGACTGCAACCTCCTGCTGTCTGCAATGAACGGAAATGCCCCTTCCGATCTTGCCGGTGCCAGCCTTTCCGGCAAGCGGATTGCCATTCTGGAGACCCTTGCCCTCGACGGTTTGCGCGACCGCCCTCGCAAAGGTTTTGACGACGCCGCGCTTCGCATGTCCAAAGCCGGTGCAGAGATTCACCGCCTTGTCGTGCCGGAAGTCGCCGAGGCGGTGGCGCTCGCCGGGGTGCTTTGCGTGGCCGAAGCCTACGCCACCTGGCGCGACACCATCGAAAGCGCGCCTAAAAAGATGTTCCCGCGGATTCTGGATCGGTTCCGCTCAGGAGGACAGGTCTCCGTGGTGGATTACGTCAAGGGTTGGCGGCGCTTGCGGGCGATCCGGGCGATCTGGGCCGAAGAGGCGGCGAAGTTCGACGCGGTGATCCTCCCGACGTCGCCTATCCTGCCGCCAGATGCGAAGCGCCTGATGACGGATGACGCGTATTATGTGACCGAGAATCTGCTGGCGCTGCGCAACACGCGGATCGGGAACATGCTTGGCCTCTGTGTGTTGACCTTGCCCACGTCGCAACCTTCGTGCGGAATCAGCCTCA
>JANMGI010000506.1:0-5433 GCA_031374565.1 Paracoccaceae bacterium
CGCCGGATCACCCGCGACGCGGGGTCGGCCTACCGCGCCAATGCCAAGGATGTCCGCGCGCGGGACGTGCAGATGCTGTTTGCCGATGCGTCCACCGGGTCGCATTCCCCCGCGCTGGTGCGACAGGGGCAGATTTCCGAACTGATCAACGCCAAGCCCAAGGCCCGGCGTCGGGTGCTGGAAGAAGCGGCGGGCATCAGCGGCCTATATGCGCGGCGGCATGAGGCGGAGCTGAAGCTGTCGGGCACCGAGCAGAACCTGCTGCGCGTCGATGATGTGCTGGAAGCTTTGGCGCAGCAGTTGTCGGTGCTGACACGGCAGGCCAAGCAGGCCGCGCGGTATCGCGAACTGTCCGAGGATCTGCGGAAATCCGAAGGGATGCTCTTGTGGCGGCGGTGGCGCGAAGCGGACGAGGCACGTGCTGCGGCGGAAGGCTTCTTGCGGGAACGGCTGATCGCGCAAGGGCAGGCGGAGGCGGCATCGCGCGCGTCCGGCAAGGCACGCGAGGCTGCCGAGGATGCGCTGCCCTCCAAGCGTGAGGAAGAGGCGATTGCCAGCGCCATCCTGCAACGCCTGACCTTGCAGCGCGACGCGCTGGGCGATCAGGAAGCGCGGGCGCTGGCCCAGATCGACACGCTGAAGGGCCGGATCGAACAGCTCTCCCGCGACATGGACCGAGAAGCCGGCCTGAACCGCGACGCAGGCGAAGTGATCGAGCGGCTGGAGTGGGAGATTGAGCAGCTTGCCCGCGCCCATGACGGCCATGACGAAAAGCTGGCCGAAGCGGTCGAAGCGGCGCGGGAAGCAGGCTCGGTGCTGGGCGAACGCGAGGGAATGCTGTCCGAGCTGACCGAAGATGCCGCACGTCTGGCGGCCCGGCACCAATCCTCGCAGCGGATGCTGACGGATTCGCGGTCGGTGCTGGACCGGGCCGAGGCTGAGGCAATGTCTGCGTGCGAGTCAGTGGCCTTGGCGACCAGCGCGCTGGAAGCGGCGGGCGAGGCGTTCGAGGCGGCCGAGGAAGCGACCGAGGCGGCGATAGCCGAGGGTGAGGCAACGGAAGCCGCGCTGGAAGCGGCTGAGGAGGCACGGGCCGAAACGCAGGGCCGCGAGGCCGAGGCACGGGGCGCACGGTCTTCGGCAGAGGGCGAAGCTTCAGCTTTGCGGGCCGAGGTTGCGGCTCTTGCGCGGTTGGTGGAACGGGAATCTCAGGCGGGGCATCAGCTTCTGGACAAGCTGGCAGTCACGCCGGGGTTTGAAAAAGCGCTGGGTGCAGCCCTGGCTGATGACCTGCGCGCGCCCGAAGTGGGCGCAGGCGCGCGGTCGGGCTGGGCTGTGCTAGAGCCTTATGCCGCAGCGCAACCCCTTCCGTCTGGCGCGGTGCCCTTGGGAACCGAGGTGCAGGGGCCCGCGGTTCTTGCGCGGAGGCTTAGCCAGATCGGGCTGGTCAGCCGCGAACAGGGCTTTGCCTTGCAACCTGCGCTCTTGCCGGGGCAGCGGCTGGTCAGCGTCGAGGGCGACCTTTGGCGCTGGGACGGGTTTCGCGCGGGGGCCGAGGATGCCCCCTCAGCCGCTGCGTTGCGGTTGCAGCAGCTGAACAGACTGGTGCAGCTGAAGCGCGATCTGGAAGACGTGGCGGCCCGTGCGGACGGTGCGCGTCAGGCGCATGAGGCCCTGACGGCCAGGTTGCAGGAATTGGCTGCAGCAGACCAGCGCGCGCGGGATGCGCGGCGCGCGGCGGATGTGCGACTTGCCGAGGCGAACCGGGCGCTTGCGCGGGCGGAAGCGGACCGATCCATCGCCGGGGGCAAGCTGGAGGCGGCCAGGCTGGCCGTCAGCCGGTTCGAGGACGAGGCGATGGGTGCACGCTCCCGCCTGCGCGAGGCCGAGGTGGCAGTCGCGGACCTTGGCGACCTGGACGCCGCGCGGGGCGCGCTGGAAGCCGCCAAGATCACCGTGGAAGCGGCACGGATCACGATGATGACCCGCCGGTCCGCGCAAGACGAGGTCCGCCGCGAAGGCGAGGCGCGCGTCAGGCGGCGGCAAGATGCGATGAAAGAGCTGTCGGGCTGGAAGCACCGGCTGGAAACCGCCTCCAAGCGCACCGAAGAACTGACCGAACGCCGGGCCGAAACCGCGGAAGAGCTGGCCGAAGCGATGCTCGCCCCGGAAGAGATTGCCGCCAAGCGGGACGAGCTGGTCGAGGCAATGGCCGAAGCCGAAGACCGCCGCCGCAAAGCTGCGGACGCTCTGGCCGAGGCGGAAGGCAGCTTGCGCGAAGCTGCAATGGCCGAACGTGAGACCGAAAGGCTGGCCGGTGAGGCCCGCGAAGCCCGAGCCCGGGCCGAAGCACGGCTGGATGCCGCGCGCGAAGGCGTGGCTTTGGCCGCCGAACGCATCGCCGAAGAAGACGACCGGACGCCGGATGAACTGCTCACGTCCTTGCGGACGGACCCCGACAAGATGCCTGACGCCGAAACGCTGGACCAGGACGTCGGCCGCCTGAAACGCCAGCGTGAGGCATTGGGCGCGGTGAACCTGCGCGCTGAAGAGGACGCCAAGACCGTCGAAGCGGAATATGTTGCTCTGGCCACCGAGAAGTCGGACCTTCAGGAAGCGGTCAAGAAGCTCCGCGCCGGGATCGCGGGTCTGAACAAGGAAGGCCGCGAACGTCTGCTGACCGCCTTCGAGCAGGTCAACGCCAACTTCGCGACGCTCTTCACGCACCTCTTTGGTGGTGGCGAAGCGCGGCTGGTGCTGGTGGAATCCGACGATCCGCTAGAGGCCGGGCTGGAGATCCTTTGCCAACCGCCGGGCAAGAAACTGGCCACCCTCAGCCTGTTGTCGGGCGGCGAGCAGACCCTGACGGCGCTGGCGCTGATCTTCGGCGTCTTCCTTGCCAACCCAGCCCCGATCTGCGTGCTGGACGAGGTTGACGCGCCGCTGGACGACGCCAACGTCACCCGCTTCTGCGACCTTCTGGACGAGATGACCCGCCGCACCGAAACGCGGTTCCTGATCATCACCCACCACGCCGTGACGATGGCCCGGATGGACCGGTTGTTCGGGGTGACGATGCAAGAGCAGGGGGTTTCGCAACTGGTGTCGGTGGACCTGAAGAAGGCCGAGGCGCTGGTGGCGTAAGCGCCGGTTAACCTTCCCTCACTACCCCTGATCCCGCCGCAACCCTTTGCGGTGAACGGAGGTGAGGTAACTGGAAGAAAAGCACTATCGAAAGTGGATGGTGGCGATTGCGGCGGGAACGCTGGTGATCGCAATCGTCCGACTTCTGATCGGGGCCTGACCCTGAAATGAAGGAGACCCGGCGGAGTGGCTGCTCCGCCGGGTCGTTTTCAAGGTGAGGACCCTGAAAGATAGTCACTACCGAATGCTCAGAATGATGGGCATTCCCTACCAAATTGTAAAGCCCGACGCGCGCCCATGGTTAACGGGTTGGTAGGCAGAATCAGGCAGAACAGGACGTGAACATACCGTCCGTGAGGCAGCCGATGCAAATCCTTCTCTCCACCACCACGATCCTTGTCCTCTTCGCCTGGGCGCAAGACCAGGTCTCTTCGATTCCGGTCAGCTGGTCGCCCTTCGCCGCGGTTGAGGCTGCCGTCGCGCCCTAAGGCCCCGTGACCGCCGCCGATGGCGAAAACGGCGGTGGCAATGGCGGAAAGTGACGGCATCCTGTGACTTCACCGGCTTAGAACCGGAGACAAGCAGGAGAGACCACCGTGCGCTATTCCGGATTTCGCGTGATCGCCGAGGCATTGACCGGCCACAAAGGCTGGAAACCCGTCTGGCGCGACCCCACCCCTCAAGCAGACTACGACATCATCATCATCGGTGGCGGCGGTCACGGCCTTGCGACGGCCTACTATCTTGCGAAGGAATTCGGCCAGGCCCGCATCGCGGTGCTGGAAAAGGGCTATCTTGGCGGCGGGAACGTGGGCCGCAACACCACAATCATCCGGTCGAACTACCTGCTTGAGGGGAACGAGCCGTTCTACGAATTCTCGCTGAAACTGTGGGAGGGGTTGGAGCAGGACTTCAACTACAACGCCATGGTCAGCCAGCGCGGGATCATAAACCTTATCCACACCGATGCGCAGCGCGACGCGGCGACAAGGCGCGGCAATGCGATGATCATGCATGGCGCGGATGCCCGACTTCTGTCCCGCGACGAGGTCCGCCAGATGTATCCCTGGCTCAACTTCGACAACGCCCGCTTTCCGATCAAGGGCGCGCTGATGCAGCCGCGCGGCGGCACTGTGCGGCATGATGCCGTCGCCTGGGGCTATGCGCGGGGGGCCGACCAGCGCGGCGTCGACCTGATCCAGAACTGCGAAGTCACCGGCATGCGGATCGAGAACGGCCGCATCCGGGGTGTGGAAACCACCCGTGGTTTCATCGGCGCGAAGAAGGTCGGCGTTGCTGTGGCAGGGTCGTCGTCCAAGGTCATGGCCCATGCCGGAATGCGGCTGCCCATCGAATCCCATGTGTTGCAAGCCTTTGTTTCCGAAGGCTTGAAGCCCCTGATCGACGGCGTGATGACCTTTGGCGCGGGCCACTTCTACGTCAGCCAGTCCGACAAGGGCGGGCTTGTCTTCGGCGGCGACATCGACGGCTACAACTCCTACGCCCAACGCGGCAACCTGCCGGTGATCGAGGACGTGGCTGAAGGCGGCATGGCCCTGATGCCCGCCATCGGTCGCGTCCGCCTCTTGCGCAGCTGGGGTGGGATCATGGACATGTCGATGGACGGCTCACCCATCATCGACAAGACCCACATCGAGGGCCTCTATTTCAACGGCGGCTGGTGCTACGGCGGCTTCAAGGCCACGCCAGCCTCGGGCTGGTGCTTCGCGCATCTTCTGGCCAAGGACGAACCCCACAAGACCGCGACGGCCTACCGTTTCGACCGGTTCCTCAAGGGGCTGATGATCGACGAAAAGGGCCAGGGCGCCCAGCCGAACCTGCACTGAAAGCGAATACGAATGATCAGTCACCATCCGATCCTCGGCCCCCGCGACGCGCAGGAATTCGTCTATCTCGGCGACGCGTCCCTCATCGACCGGCCCGACGGCATGACCGCCGGGGTCGAGACCTTCCACGACTACCTCTACAACCGCACCAATCCGGCGGGCGAGCACCAAGAGCTTTGGTATCACGAACAGGGCGACCGCTCCTGGCTGGTCGTCACCCGCAACACGGTGACGCACGAGATCACCAAGGTTGAAATGGCCCGCGACGTGGCCCGCAGCATGGGGCGTTCGAAATGAGCGGGATCAATCGCATCGCCGGTGGCCAGATCGACCGCAGCAAAAGCCTTCGCTTCAGCTTCGACGGCAAATTCTACACAGGCCACCCCGGCGACACGCTTGCTTCAGCCTTGTTGGCAAACGGTGTTAGGCTCATGGGTCGCAG
>JANMGI010000517.1:0-1757 GCA_031374565.1 Paracoccaceae bacterium
CAAGTCCCGCTTGCCAGCCCAGATGTTCGCCCAGAATCAGCCAGCTCAGTCCCGCCGCCATCGGTGCGTTCAGCGCAAAGATCGCCCCCGCCCGCCGTGGCCCCAGCCGCCCCACAGCGGCAAAGTTCAGCGTGTCGCCCAGAAGGATGCCGATCACCCCCGACACCGCCAGCACCGCCACGACCTGCCACCCCGGCAACGCCAGCGCACCCGATCCGATCACCACAGCGGCAAGGATCACCGTCACAAAGCCCTGCCGGATCAGGTTGAAATGAAACGCGCCCAGCGCCCGGATCGCATCGGACGCGATGATCCCGGTCAGCGCCCAGCAGGTCGCCGTGCCCAACGCCGCACCTTCATGGATCGGAAACGCCATCCTGTCCCCCTATCGCCCGCAGGTCGCATGTGGCGCCCGCCGCAGCAACCTCCTTGCCGGACTTTGGGTCAGCAATGGTTCGGCGATCTCCGAACTATGAACGATGGACAACGCAGCCCCTTCCACCGATACTTGCGTGATGCCCGAAAGCCCGAACATCGCCGCCCTCGCCGCCACCCTTGCCGATCCGGTCCGCGCCGGGATCGTCACCCTGCTGATGGACGGCCGCGCCCGCACCGTGACCGAGCTTGGCGCTGCCTTTGGTCTTGCCAAAGCCAGCACGTCCGAGCAGGTCACGAAGTTGATCGACGCGGGCTTCCTCATGGCCAGCCGCCAGGGGCGGCACAAATACCTCACGTTGGCCGGTCCCGACATCGCCCATCTGGTTGAAACGATGATGACCCTTGCCGGCGACTCAAAGGGCCACCTTCCAGCCCGCACGATCAAGACCCCCGGCCCCCGCGACCCTGCGCTGCACGAGGCCCGGCTGTGCTACAACCACCTTGCCGGCCTCCTTGGCGTTCAGCTTTATCAAAGCCTTTCTGCCCGCGGCTTTCTCGCCCATGGCGCAAGCGGCCTTGGCCTCTCGCCCACAGGCCGCAGCTTCTGTCTGTCCTTCGGCCTGTCCGAGCCCGACCTTGCCCCCACCCGGACGCCGCTTTGCCGGGACTGCCTTGACTGGACCGAACGGCAAAGCCACCTTGGTGGCCGCCTTGGGCGCCTTGTCCTTGCCCGGATGGAAACTCTTGACTGGTTCCGGCGCCGTCCAGACACCCGGGCCCTGTCGTTGACCCGGACCGGACGCCGCGCCTTCGACCACAGTTTCCCAGGCCCCGCCTGACCGCTTGACGCCGCCCGGGATTCCCCTTACACGCCCCAAATCGAATTCGAGGGCCGGGACTCCCCGCCTTCTCCCGCTTTTGACGAATCGAAGGAAAACCAGCATGTCGCGCGTCTGCGAACTCACCGGCAAAGGCCCGATGTCCGGCAACACCATCAGCCACGCCAACAACAAGTCCCGTCGTCGGTTCCTCCCGAACCTGAACGAAGTGACCATGATCTCCGACGTGCTCGGCCAGTCGTTCAAACTGCGCGTCACCGCGGCAGCCCTGCGTTCGGTCGACCACCGTGGCGGGCTTGACGCCTATCTGGCCAAAGCCAAGGACGACGAACTGTCGACCGCCGCCCAGAAGATCAAGAAGGACATCGCGAAGGCACAAGCCACGGTCTGATCTGTCTTTCCGCAAGAAACAAAGGCCCCGCCCTCAACCGAAGGCGGGGCCTTTGTCGTTTCGGTCAGCCCGGTCGTAGGGTTGGCAATCTGCCCACGAACTGGGTAGACGTGGGCAGATCGCCCACCCTACATCGTCACTCCAATCAC
>JANMGI010000520.1:0-11416 GCA_031374565.1 Paracoccaceae bacterium
GCATAGACCTGATAGAACGGGTTCGGCATCAGGACGACCGGCTTCTTCCCGGCCTTCGTCTCGGGGCACAGCGCGATGCAGGCGTTGAACAGCCCCTCGCGGGTGCCATTCAGTACCATCAGCCGGTCTTCGGCCAAAGTCACACCATACCGCCGCGCAACCCAGCCCGAGATCGCCGCCAGAAGCTCGGGCGTGCCGTCATTCGGCGGGTAGACGCCAAAGCCCGACAAGTTGGCGGCCAAGATCGGCCCGACGAAGTCCGGCATCGCATGGCGCGGCTCGCCGATGGTCATGGCAATGGGCGCAGCACCCGGAGGATGCGCATCCAGAAGCTTCCGCAGACGCGGAAACGCATAGTCCGGCAGGTTCGAAAACCGCTCAGGAAACGCCATTACTGCCTCAATCGCAGGGTCTATCCGCCCCGTTTGACCAAACGATAGCGGCGCCCGCGCGTGAGGTCCACAAAAAACCCTTCACGGTGAGAGGCTTGAGGATCAACCTGTGGCATTTTCGTAGGATGGGCAATCTGCCCACGTTTCGGGACGCGTGGGCAGATTGCCCACCCTACATATCAGCCCTTCCGCCCCACATTCTCGGCAAAAGCCGCGTCAAACGCTGCTTTCTTGCCCGCATCCGCCTCGGTCTGGGTCTGTGCCACCCAGTCGGCGTAGGGCATCCCGTAGACCACCTCGCGCGCTTCGTCCTTGGTCATCGCAAGGCCCCGCTCGGCCGCCGCTTCCTGATACCAGCGGCTCAGGCAGTTCCGGCAGAACCCGCCCAGAGTCATCAGGTCGATGTTCTGCACATCCGGTCGTTTGACCATCAGATGATCCACCAGCGCGCGGAACGCTGCGGCTTCCAACTCGGTCCGGGTCGCATCGTCCATCGCAGTATCTCCCTTTCCGGCAAAGCTGGGGTCTTCCCAAGGCCCCGTCAAGCCGGTCCCAGCCACATGGCGCGGGTGACCTGGTCCAGCAGCCACACAATCCCCGCATCCGCATGGGCCGCCCGGGTCACAACCGCGTAAAGTGGCGTAAGCTCCAGCTCGAAAGGCAGGGGATTCGCGACCAGTCCAAAGCGGGCGGCCTGACCCTCGGCAAGGCTCGCAGGAAGCCCGGCGACAAGATCGGCCGAGGCCGCCATCAACAGCGCCAGCATAGCGCTTGGCACTGTCGTCATCACGGTGCGCTCCTGGCCAAGTTGGGCAAGCACGGTGTCGATGACGCCGGTCCGGTCCCCGGTCAGCGACATGAACACGTGCCTCGCAGCGCAATAGGTCTCAAGCGAAGGTCGGCGCGCGAAGGGGTGTTCCGGTCTGCATACCCCGACCAGCCGGTCACCGCCAAGCGATCGGACCAGAAACCGGGCTGGCAACGGCGCATCGGCAAGACGCGGAAGTGCTGCAAGATCAAGGCTCCGCTCGTCCAGCTGGTCAAGCACATGGGAAAAGGCCCCGTCGCCGGGCGAGGTGCGGAAACTGGGCAGGACGTGCAGCAGCGACAGCCCGACATTCGGTGCCGCGGACTCGACCTGTTGCACCAGCAAGGGTCCATGCACGGCCAGCGCCGAATCCGGCGTGCCGATCCGAAACCGGCGGGTAGATGTGGCCGGGTCGAAAGGTTCGATCTCGCCCAGGATCCCCCGCACCCCGTCCAGGATTTCCGCGATCCGTGGAGCGATCTGCAGCGCGCGATCGGTCGGGGTCACCCCCCGCGGCGTCCGCAGGAACAGCGGGTCATTCAACAGCCGCCGCAGCCGCCCCAGCCCATGACTGACCGCCGAGGGAGACAGGTTCAGGGCCGCCGCCGCCTGACCGACATGGCGCTTGGCCAGAACCGTCTCGAACAGGACAAGAAGGTTCAGATCGGTGCGGGAGAGATCAATCTGATTCAGCATATCGCTGAAATCATACCATTGGCTTCATCAGCCGAACAGTGCGACTGGGACCGCCTCATTCATCGGAAAGGTTTCAGAATGTTCTTCGATACCACGCTTCACACCCGCCTGACGGCACATCTGTCGCTCCCCGGCGAGGTTGCCGCCTTCTGGGCACCCCTTGGCCATGCCGTCTGGTTCGGCAAGGATCAGGCCTTCGACAACCGCTTTCGCGATGCTTTCGCCGACCAGCACGGGGCTGCCGCGCGGGGCGAACTGATGCCATGGCTCGGCACCGCCGAAGGAGCGCTGTCTCTGGTCGTCCTTCTGGACCAGTACCCGCGCAATGCCTTTCGGGGCACTCCGCGCATGTATGGCACCGACACGCTGGCCCGGATCGTCGCCGATGCGGCGCTGGGTCTTGGTCATGACAAGGCGGTCCACCCCAAGCTGGCCGCCTTCTTCTACCTGCCATTCGGCCATTCCGAACATCTCGCGGATCAGGAAAAGTCGGTGATTCTGGCCGCTGACCTGCCGGAACCAATCCCCAGCCATTCGCGCCGACATCGTGACATCATCGCCCAGTTCGGCCGGTTTCCGCATCGCAACGCCATGCTTGGGCGCGCCTCGACGCCGGAAGAGCTCGACTGGCTCGCCGCCGGCGGGTTTGCAGGGTGAGGAGGCAGGACATGCAGTATAAGACAACGACTGTATCGCCCTACATGATCGACGTGCCGGGCCGGGAAATCGGTTCCGGCGGCTCAGGGATCAAAATCGCCAAAGGTCTACATGCCCGCCGTGCAGGCAACGGCCCGCGCATCAGCGATTTCGCGTTCATCGTGGCGGGCGTTGCCGCCCTGACGGGCATGACGCTGGGCATGATCATGGGGATCGAGCAGGACTTCACCCTTGCCCCGGCACATGCACACCTCAACCTTCTTGGATGGGTCACGATGGCGCTTTACGGGCTTTACCACCGCAGCATCGGGCGGACGGGGGGCTGGCTTGGCTGGGTGCAGGTCATTGCCGGAGCGCTGGGCGCCCTGATGATGAGCGGCGGGCTCGCGCTTTACCTGCCGACCGATGATCACCGCTTCATGCCGGTGGTGGTCGCAGGATCGCTCATTGCCTTCCTCGGGATGGCGCTTTTCGTCGTCATCCTTCTGGTCGACCTGCTTGGTCCGGGGGCGCCAGGGTCTGGGGACAAGGTGGCCGCCTGATCCAGGCCCTGCGCGGCCGCCCGGGGCTCAGGCCCCGCTGTCGCGCAGGGCAGTCTGCAAAATGGGTGCAAGCCGCCCGGCCCAGTGGGCCTGTTCAGCAGGCGAACCGATCAGATCGTTGCGCACCTCGATCAGGGTATTGTGCCGCCCCGGCCGCAAGGCATGCCGGTCGATGGCGTCGCCCGGAAGATGCCCGGAATAGGGTTCGTTGTCACCGATGCACAGGTCCGTCTCGGACAGAAGCCGCGCGATCAACGGTTGCGAGAAGCGCGCGTCCAGATGCGAATAAAGCACCCCCACATGCCAGGGCCGGGACGGGCGCCCCCGCAGGCAGGGGGTGAAGGAATGCATCGCCACGATCACCCGGTCCGGCCGCTGCGCCGCCAACCGGGCATAGGCTGCGTGGTAGGGGCGATA
Organism: Paracoccaceae bacterium; assembly: GCA_031374565.1. Lineage (GTDB taxonomy): Bacteria > Pseudomonadota > Alphaproteobacteria > Rhodobacterales > Rhodobacteraceae > Tabrizicola. Next base: position 3,513 of record JANMGI010000520.1, read on the forward strand.
AAGCTGGTCCAGCCGCCGCTCCACCTCCTCCGGCCCCGCGTGGCGGTTGGCCGGGATGATCGTGCCATCGTACAGCTTCATCACCAGCGTCGGGTCATCTTCGCCCCGGTTCGGGTCGATCACCAGGCGGCTGAAGTCCGACAGGATCACCGGGCTGTCCAACAACCGCCCCAGCGCGCAGGCCAGCCCCGCTGCCCCCACGTCCCAGGCGATGTGCCGCGCCATATCCTCGGCCGGAATGCCAAGATCGCCACCGTTTACCCAGTCCGGCACATGGTTCGATGCATGGTCGCAGGTCACCAGCCAGCGCCCCTTGCGGTCTTCCCCCTCGATCCTGAACGCCAAGCCGCAGCCCTCCTGTCTGCCCTGATTTACGAACAAATGACGACGGATACCAGCAACCTGCGTGTGGCCGACATCACGAAGACTGCTTTGGGGACAAACCGGGCGTTGCGGGATCGTCCGGATTGCGCCATAAGGCACGCGGCCCACATGAACCGGAATTTATAGCAGGAGGATGGCAATGCGCCGTCACCGCAACGTGAAGATTGTGGCCACGCTTGGCCCGGCATCCAGTAGCTACGAGATGATCCGAGCCTTGTTCGAGGCCGGGGCCGACGTGTTCCGCCTGAACATGAGCCACGGGGTCCACGAGGACATCGCCAAGCGCCACGCCATCATCCGCCAGGTCGAGAAGGACCTTGGCCGCCCGATCGGCATCCTCGCCGACCTTCAGGGCCCGAAACTGCGCGTCGGCGTGTTCGCCAATGGCCAGGAAGAGCTGGTCGAAGGCGCTGCCTTCCGCATGGACCTGTCCAGCGCCCCCGGCGACGTGCACCGTGTGAACCTGCCGCACCCCGAGATTTTCGCGGCGCTGGAACCCGGCACTCCGCTTCTGGTCAATGACGGCAAGATCCGCCTGATGGTAAACACCTGCGGCAAGGACTTCGCCGATTGCACCGTCGTCGTCGGCGGCACGATTTCCAACCGCAAGGGCGTGAACGTGCCCGACGTGGTCCTTCCCGTCGCCGCCCTTTCGGAAAAGGATCGGGGCGATCTGGAATTCGTCTGCGAGTTGGGCGTCGACTGGCTGGCCCTGTCCTTCGTGCAGCGCCCCGAAGACGTGATCGAGGCCCGTGGTCTGGCCAAGGGCCGTGCCGCGATCCTGTCGAAGATCGAAAAGCCGGCGGCGGTGAAGGCCTATGACGCCATCCTGCAAGTGTCGGACGGGATCATGGTCGCCCGCGGTGACCTTGGTGTCGAACTGCCCGTCACTTCGGTCCCGCCGATCCAGAAGCGCCTTGTGCGTGGTGCCCGTGCTGCGGCAAAGCCGGTGATCGTCGCGACGCAGATGCTGGAATCGATGATCGAATCGCCGGTGCCCACCCGCGCCGAAGTGTCCGACGTCGCCACCGCGATCTACGAAGGCGCGGATGCAATCATGTTGTCGGCAGAATCGGCAGCCGGGAAATACCCGGTCGAAGCCGTCCGTACGATGAACGACGTCGCGATGAGCGTCGAGAAAGACCCGACCTACCGCTCGGTGATCGAGGCAAGCCGCCAGGTGCGCCGCGAATCAGTGGCGGACGGCATCGTCGCCGCCGCGCGCGAAATCGCCGAAGCCACCAACATCAAGGCGATCTGCTGCTTCAGCCAGACCGGCACCACGGCCAGCCTTGTGGCCCGCGAACGCCCGCATGTGGCAATCATCGCGCTGACCCCGCTTTTGTCCACCGCGCGGCGGTTGGCCCTGACCTGGGGCGCGCATTGCGTGATCACCCCGCCGCAGGACCGCTTCAAGGGCGCCGTTCTGGCGGCCGTTGCCGCCGCCCGCAATGACGGCTTTGCCACCGAGGAAGACCAGATCGTCGTGACTGCTGGCGTTCCCTTCAATGTGAAGGGCACCACCAACATCCTTCGTGTCGCACCCTGCGACGAACGGTTGATCTCGCGGGTCGACCCCGAGTAACCTTGCCCGGCAAAGCTTTGCTGGCGAGGGTTCATGGATACGGATCTGGTTCTGACGCTGGGTATCGTGCTCTTGGTCCTTTCGGTGCCCTCGCTTTTGTCGGCCTGGGCCGAAAGCCGGGCACCGCGCCTTGGGGCGATCATGGTGATCGTGGCATTTGGCATGATCTCGGCCTCGCTTTGGATCAGGCCGGGGGGCTATGCCTTCAACGAAGTGCCCGGTGTGATGATCGGGGTGATTTCCCGATTGCTTCAGTGACGGACTCCCCTTGCACCTTTCCGTAGCCGCCCCTATAGCAACGGCTTCATTACCCGCACGGCCGGCCTAAGTGGCATGCCGAGTCGTGCCTGAAACCACGGAGATGGAAATGCCCAAGATGAAGACCAAGTCGGCGGCGAAGAAGCGTTTCAGCTTCACGGCCTCCGGTCGGGTGAAGGCCGGTCCTGCCGGCAAGCGCCACGGCATGATCAAACGCTCGACGAAATTCGTCCGCGACGCTTCCGGGACCATGATCCTAAGCGACAGCGACGCGAAGATCGTCAAGAAATACATGCCCTACAACCGGTAAGGAGAGCACCAGATGTCCCGCGTCAAATCCGGTGTAGTCACCCACGCCCGCCACAAAAAGGTGATCAAGGCTGCGAAAGGCTATTACGCCGCCCGCAGCACGAACTTCCGCACGGCCACTCAGGCCGTCGACAAGGCCAATCAGTATGCGACCCGCGACCGCAAGACCCGCAAGCGCAACTTCCGCGCGCTGTGGATCCAGCGGATCAACGCCGCTGTCCGCCTGTTCGACGCCGAGATGACCTATTCGCGGTTCATCAACGGTCTGGCGAAAGCCGGGATTGAGGTCGACCGCAAGGTCCTCGCCGACCTCGCCGTTCACGAACCCGAGGCGTTCAACGCCATTGCCGGCCAGGCCAAAGCCGCGCTGGTCTGAGGTTTCTGATCCCAAGAATGAGAAAGGCCCTGCGGCAACGCGGGGCCTTTTCGTTTGGCGCGGTCCCCCGCTGCGATGTCGGAGCGAGGGGTTTCACACCCCTCGCGCTCCCCGTGGGATATTTGGGGAAGAGAAAGGCGATTTTAGTCGAATTGTCGTAGTCTAGCGGTTGAACACCCGGCTCGGGTGCAACTCGCCCCCCCGGTAATGTCCCACCGCCACCGCCTGACCGTTCAGACTGGCCCAGCCCTCGGTTCCCCAATCCGCATGGGCGATCACCTGCCCCGGATTGCCGTTGCGCAACCGGGCTGCACCTTCGGGCGTCGCGGTGAACTCGGGCAGGTCCTGCAACCCCAGCTCCAGCGGCAAAAGCCGGGCATCCAGCGCTTCGGTCTTGGCCTCTGCCTCTACCGTTTCAAGCGTCACGCCTTGACCCGCATCGAACGGACCCGACCACGTGCGCCGCAACCATTCCACGTGCCCCAGACAGCCCAGCGCTTGCCCAAGGTCCCGCGCGATGCTGCGCACATAGCCGCCCTTGCCGCAGACCATCTCCAGATCGACATGATCGGCATCCGGGCGGCCCAGAACCTGCAGGCTTTCCACCCACAGGGGCCGCGCGGCAAGGTCCATCGCCTCACCTTCGCGGGCAAGGTCATAGGCCCGCTCGCCATCAACCTTGACGGCGGAATACTGCGGAGGGACCTGTTCGATCTGCCCCCGGAAATCCCCCAGTGCCGCTTCGATGTCTGTCTCGCCCGGGCGACTCTCACTGGTTGCGATCACCTTGCCCGACGCATCGTCGGTATCCGTCGCCGCCCCCAGCGCAACCCGGAACCGGTAGCATTTCAGCGCGTCCGTGATGTAGGGGATCGTCTTCGTCGCCTCACCCAAAGCCACCGCCAGCACGCCCGTCGCGTCCGGGTCCAGCGTGCCCGCATGCCCGGCCTTCTGCGCCGAGAACGCCCATTTCACCTTGTTGACCACCGCGGTCGAGGTCAGCCCAGCGGGCTTGTCCACTATCAGCCAGCCGCTGATAGCACGGCCCTTCTTCACCCGGCCCATCCGTCAGCCCTTCGCAACCACGGTGCCGACGATCGGCCCCATCGGGAACCCACCGTCATGCCGGTCCAGCTGCGGCGCATAGAGCCGCGAGATATTTCCGTCGAAATACAGCGCCTCGAACAGCCCCAGCTCATCGCGGAACAGCCGTGCGAAGGAATGGAAGTTCACCGCATCGTTGGAAATCGCGAACACAGCCCGCTTGCCGTCGTCCGAAACCCCGACGCCATTGCGGATATAGGTGCTGTCGCTGCCAGGCAGCAGCTTCGGGTGCAGCTGACCGTCAATCACCAGCATCGGCCCCGACTGCGTGGCATAGCGGCACTCGGGTTGGTCCCGCTTGAAGGTCCGGCTTTCGATCACCCGGAACGTCTCGCCAATGCAGAACACCCCGTTCGGCAGCAGGCCAAAGTTTCCCGGCCCATCGCTGGTGACGATGCCCGACACCTCGACCCCACCTTCGATATACAGCCCGACGGGCGCCAGATCCCGGTGATACATCCCCGCGTTCATCGCAAAGCCAAGCGCCTTGCCCTCGGCCGCCAAAGCCGTATCGACGTTCTTGAAGCTGCCATAGGCGCCGTCCGGGCCGGAATGAAACAGCCGCAGGTCTTCCCCCACAGCCACTTCGCAGATCGTGTAGGACGTCCCCTCGAACATCGTATCCCGGCAGTCCGCCGCCTGCGCCGCGAGGGGGGCAAACAGGACAGCCATCGCAAGCCGCAGCGTCATTCCGGCCCGTCCGCCGCGTCTTCCGCCGCGTCAATGTCGCGCTGGACAGCGGGGTCGGCGAACAGCCGCCGCGTCTCGTCCAGCCGGTCGAACGTCTCATCCGGCCGGAAGCGCAGGTCAGGCGCGTACTTCAGCGTCAGTTCGGTTGCCACACGGTGCCGAAGCTCGGCCTTGTTGCGCGCCAGCGCCGTGATGGCGCTTTCCACCGGAACCGACCCCATCAGCGGCATGACATAGACCGTCGCCACCTTCAGGTCGGGCGAACACGACACCTCGCCCACCGTGATCGACATGGCGTTCAGCTCGGGGTCATGAATTTCCGCCCGGTTCAGCACATCAGCCAGCGTGCGGCGGATAAGCTCGCCCACGCGAAGCTGGCGTTGTGACGGGCCGGGCCCGGTATTGAAGCGCTTGCTCGACATTTTGCCCCTTTATGCCGTTTCTGCCCCGCCCGCAACGCCGGGCTTCTCACGCCTGCGCGAACCGGGTAGGGAAGGGCAAAACAGGGGACTTAGGCATGGATCAGCCCGGACTGGTGGTGGGACTGGTGGTAACGGGGGCCTCGGGCCGCATGGGGCAGACGCTGATCCGACTGGCGCAGGGCTCGGACAAGCTGCACCTTGCCGGCTGCGTCGAACGCAGCGGCCATCCCTGGATCGGCCGCGATGTGGGCGAGGCGATGGGCGGCTCTCCTCTCGGTGTGAAAGTCACCGACGACGCGCTTGAGGCCTTCGCGAAGGCCCAGGCCGTGGTCGACTTCACCTCGCCTTCGGCTTCCGTCGAGTTTGCTGCCCTTGCAGCACAGGCCCGCGCCGTCCACGTCATCGGCACCACCGGGCTTGAACCCGAGCATCTGGCGAAAATCGAGGCCGCCAGCCGCCACGCCGTCATCATCCGGGCGGGCAACATGTCGCTTGGCGTCAACCTGCTGGCCCGCCTGACCCAGAAGGTCGCAGCGGCCCTGGATGCCGACTGGGACATCGAGATCGTCGAAGCCCATCACCGCATGAAGGTCGACGCCCCTTCGGGCACCGCGCTGATGATGGGTCAGGCCGCAGCCGACGGTCGCGGCGTCAGCCTGGACGATGCCAAGGTTTCGGGCCGCGACGGCATCACCGGCGCGCGCCACAAGGGCACCATTGGCTTTTCCGCCATTCGCGGCGGTGACATCGTGGGCGAGCATGACGTGGTGTTCGCGGGCGAAGGCGAACGCATCATCCTGCGCCACGTCGCGACAGACCGCTCGATCTTCGCCCGTGGCGCGCTTCGTGCAGCACTTTGGGGTCAGGGCCAGAAACCCGGACACTACGACATGATGGATGTGCTTGGTATCTGACGGGGGGCATCTGACGGGTGATCCGATCCCGCAAAGCCACCGTAAAAGACGCAGATTGGTTTCGGGGGACATCATGCTGCGGATTGCTTTTGCTTTGGTCGCCCTCACGGTCGCCGGTCCTGTGGCCGCCGACAGCTTCAAGCCGGTCACCGAAAAGGACCGCTTTGTCGATCTTGTCGCTGACCGCGAACTGCGCATCGGGGTCTACAATCTGTCGCTGAATGTCCTGCCAGACGGTCGCATCGACGGTTCGGCTCTGGGCTGGAAGATCACCGGCAACTGGACATGGCAAGACGGCTACTTCTGCCGCGAGATGGATTGGAGCGGCACGCCGATTTCCTACAACTGCCAACTGGTCGAGGCTGACGGGGCCGAGAAAATGCGTTTCACTGTCGACCAGGGCAAAGGCGACAGCGCGACCTTCCGCCTCCGGTGACGCTCGTCGGGAACGTCGTTCCTCCTCGCTTTCGGCGCGCTGCCGTCCCGCAACGAGAAGCCGAAGGCGCAGAAAGGGCGCGCACAGTCCCAAGGTGATCCGCCATCAGAAGCGTGTTAAACCATAAGGGCAAGCCAATCCGCAGGTCCCCCATGAACATCTACCCCTCAGGCCACGCCCCATCCCGCACAGGCTCCTCCGACTGGTTCACCGGCTGCGTACGCATCGACCCCCTTTTCGATCCCGGCGCGCCCGACCGGGTTCAGGGGCTGCTCGTGACCTTCGAACCCGGCGCACGCACCGCCTGGCACACGCATCCTTTGGGCCAAAGCCTGATTGTGACGGCGGGCCTTGGCCGCTGCCAGTCCGAAGGCGGCCCGGTGCGCGTCATCAAGGCTGGCGACACCGTGGTCTTCGCCCCGGGCGAACGCCACTGGCACGGCGCAGCCCCGGACCGGGGCATGTCCCACATCGCCATCCACGAGGTCCAGGGTGGCCGCAGCGTCGACTGGATGGTCCCTGTCACCGACGCCGAGTATGCGGCCAACGCAACGGGCTGAAGGGCACTGAGCAGATAGCAGTGCTCTCGCTGACGCACCCCAGACGATACTGGAAAGATCCTCAAGAACTCAGGAGCACGCGTTCCACAGCGGACCGTTCTAAAGCCGTCGCCACTCACCTTTCCCATCTGCAAATATCCTCGCCGAAGGCACGCCAAGCCGCTTTGCGTCCTTCACGCAAGGCGGCGAGACAAGAAGCCTTCGCGCGGAACGCGCTCAATTCAACAGGCGCCCGCAGCCAGGGAAGTGTTAAGAAACCCTGAACAAAAAATCCCAAATCATTGATAAATAATTTAAATTCAATCTGTCCGCCGTGGACACCCGCGACGAGAAGACCACGTCGCCCGAAGGGCAGCCCCACAGAACCCCCCTCAGAAATCGACCGCCAGCCCCTTTTTCTCCCAGTCGCCGTACCGCACCGGTTCCGGTCCGTCCCGGCCGCCCAGCTCTCTCGGCAGCGGCTCCCTCGCCTCGGCAGCCTTCCGGCGTTCCTCGGCCTCGGCAAGCGCCCGAAGTGCTGCGGGCGGAAGGGCGTCGCGATCCATTTCCGAGGCTTCCTTGTGTGGCATCCCATCCTGATATAACCCGCTCCCCGTGGCATCAAGGGCCCACGCCGAGAAGGGAATCTCAATGGCCGAAGGGGTCGTGGCACGCGCCACCGCAGTCGCAATCCTGGACGGGGTCCTTGGTGAGGGCCGGATGCTCTCTGACTTCTCCGGCGGAGACCTCGCCCCCGCCGACCGTGCCCGCGCTCTGCGGCTGGCCGAAACCGTGCTCCGCCAGCTGGAGCCTGCCGACAAGCTCCTCGACAAGCACCTCCGGAAGGCCCCGCCCCTGACCGTCCGCAACACCCTGCGCCTCGCCGT
>JANMGI010000535.1:0-2713 GCA_031374565.1 Paracoccaceae bacterium
CGCAGCAGGCCCTTGTCGAACAGCTTGTGCGGCGGCAGGCCGGTGATGTCCTCGCCGTCCATGAAAACCTGGCCGCTGGTCGGCGCGTATCGCCCAGCTATCACGTTGAACAGCGTCGTCTTACCCGCCCCGTTCGGTCCGATCAGTCCGGTGATCGAGCCGGTCTTGATTTCCAGCGACGCGCCGTCAACGGCATGAAAGCCGCCGAAATGCTTGTGAAGCTTCTCGACCCTGATCATCTGTTTCCCCTGTTCGTGGCCCTGCCTCATTCCCGAAACCGGGCGGGGGGCTTCTTTTGAGCGACGGCCCGGGAAAGTGCCCGGGCCGCGCAGTGTCAAACTATGCCGGTCAGATCAACGGAACTGGACGGTTTCGTACTTGCCGCCCTTCACTTCGAACTGCTTGTAGCGACCAGCCGATTCACCCGGGCCGATCAGCGTCACACCCGAAGCGCCGTCATAGTCGATGGCGGTTCCGGCAGCGATCAGCTCCAGCGCCTTGCCCAGCTCGCCGGGAAGGATCTTGGTGCCCGAACCGTCAGCCGGCCCGTTGGCGATTTCCAGGATCTTTTCCTTGTAGACGTTCGAGTCGGTGGACCCAGAAGCCTCCATCGCCAGCATGATCAGTGCGGCGGCGTCATAGCTTTCCGGGGTGTAGGGCGACGTGGCGTCAAACGCCGGGTCGTTCTTCTTGCCCATGTCAACAAGGACCGCAGCGCCGGGGCTGTCGGACTGTGCGACCTGACCGTAAGATCCGTCGAGGGCCGGACCGATGGCTGCGGGAAGGCTGTCGCCAACCATGCCGCCGGGAAGACCGAAGGTGGTGAACGCACCCGAGTCGAGCGAGGCCTGGATGATGCCTTTGCCGCCCTGGTCCAGATAGCCTGCCACGACCAGAAGGTCGCCGCCGGCAGCGGCCAATGCCGCAACTTCAGCCGAATAGTCGGCCTTGCCGTCGTCATGTGCTGCGTTGATCGTCACCACACCGCCCTTGGCAGTGAAGGCGCTCGCGATGGATTCGGCCAGACCCTTGCCGTAGTCACTGTTCGAATAGGTGAGTGCGATCGACTTCACGCCCTTTTCTGTCAGGATGTCGGCCATGACTTCGCCTTCGCGCGCGTCCGACGGGGCGGTGCGGAAGAACAGTCCATTGTCCGGGTCAGCCGTCAGAGCGGGCGAGGTGGCCGAGGGCGAGACCATCACGATGCCGTTCGGCATTGCGACGTTGGTGAGCATCGCACGGGTGACACCCGAGCAGTCGCCGCCGATGATGCCCTTCACACCTTCGGCGGTGACAGCACGTTCGGTCGCAGCGGTGGCTGCGGCAGCGTCGGTACAAGTGTCATCGCCGCGAACCGGGATGTAGGTGTTCTTGGCCTTACCCGAGGCGTTCACTTCAGCCATCGCAGCTTCCGCAGCATTGGCCATATGTCCGGTCAGCGATTCGATGGGGCCGGTGAAGCCGATCAGAATGCCGATCTTCACGTCTTCCGCTTTGGCGGCACCAGCCATCAGCGCGCAGGCCGAAACGGCCAGCATAAGTTTCTTCATTGATTGTATCTCCCTGTTTGGATCGAAATCCTGTCGTGACCGTAGTGTGACATGGCTTAAAAGGGAAGCCCCATTTTGTCGACACGCTGACGACACTGTTTACCCGCGGGAGTCGACATCTTTCGACGCAACTCTACATAGCAAGGCTGTTAGAAGTTCACCAGTTGCCAGAAATGCAGGAACAGGAGAAGCCCATGAAATCAGCATTCTGGCCAGTCGCCGCGCTGACCCTTTTTCCGGGGCAGGCCAGTGCGGACACGGTGCAGACCTCGGCGGGTCCTATGGTCATCGCGCAGGTTACACAGGGTCTGGAGGAGCCGTGGGCTCTGGCCTTCCTTCCCGATGGAACGTTTCTGATCACCGAGCGGGCGGGTCGGATGTGGGTGGCCCGCGACGGGATTCTGCGGGCGGTGGACGGTGTTCCGCAGGTCTTCGTCGAAGGGCAGGGTGGTCTCCTGGATGTCATGGTCCCCGCCGACTTTGCCATCAGCCGGGAGGTCTGGCTCAGCTTTGCCGCGCCGACTGATGGCGGGGCGGGCACGGCTGCGGGCAGGGGGCGGTTGTCTGATGATGGCCTGCTGCTGGAGGGGTTTCAGACGGTCTTCACCGGCGACGGTTTTCCCGGCGGACGGCATTTCGGGTCGCGGCTGGTCGAGATGCCGGACGGGACCATCGCGCTGACCACCGGAGAGCGCGGCACCGGGCCAGAGGGCATGCAGGCGCAGGACCCGATGTCATCCTTGGGCAAGGTGATCCTTCTCAACCGCGACGGCAGCCCGGCGGTCGCGCTGGACGGCTGGCTGCCGGGGGCGCTCTCGCGCGGGCACCGGAACATCCAGGGCGCGGCGCTGGATCTGGACGGGCGGCTTCTGACGGTCGAACACGGGGCGCAGGGTGGGGATGAGTTGAACGCGCCGGAGGTGGGGAAGAACTACGGATGGCCGGTCATCACTTACGGGATCGACTACAGCGGCGACACAATCGGCGAGGGGCAGGCGAAGGACGGGATGGAGCAGCCGCTCCATTACTGGGACCCCTCGATCGCGCCGTCGGGGTTGCTGGTCTACTCCGGCAAGCTGGTGCCGGAGTGGCGGGGGGACATCTTCTTCGGGTCCCTGAACAGCGACTTTCTCGGTCGGCTGGACCCGGACAGCGCGGCCGAG
>JANMGI010000553.1:0-3388 GCA_031374565.1 Paracoccaceae bacterium
GTCAACCTTGGCGCGGCAGAGGCCCCGGCGGGAGTGATGGACGTGGTGCTCGGCCCCGGCTGGCCCGGAATCCTTCTGCATGAAGCCATCGGCCACGGGCTGGAGGGTGACTTCAACCGCAAGGAAACCTCGGCCTTCGCGGGTCTATTGGGGAAACAGATTGCATCGAAGGGCGTCACTGTCCTTGATGACGGCACAATCCCCGACCGGCGCGGCAGCATCAGCATCGACGACGAAGGCACCCCGTCCTCCAAGAACGTGCTGATCGAGGATGGGGTTCTTGTCAGCTACATGCAGGACCGCCAGAATGCCCGTCTGATGGGCGTCGCCCCAACGGGCAACGGCCGGCGCGAGAGCTTTGCCCATATCCCGATGCCACGGATGACCAACACCTACATGCTGTCGGGCAAGGATGACCCTGCCGGAATCGTGGCCAGCCTGAAAGACGGCATCTACGCCGTCGGCTTCGGCGGGGGCCAGGTGGACATCACCTCCGGCAAGTTCGTCTTCTCCTGCACCGAGGCTTACCGGGTGCGCAACGGCGTGGTGGGCGAGGCGGTGAAAGGTGCCACCTTGATCGGCGACGGCGCGACCGCCCTGAAAGGCATCCGCGCCATCGGCAACGACCTCGCTTTGGACCCCGGCATCGGCAACTGCGGCAAGGCGGGGCAGTGGGTCCCGGTCGGCGTCGGCCAGCCGACGCTGATGATCCAGGGCCTGACGGTGGGTGGGGCGGCCGCCTGAGTCAGGTCTGCTCAGGCGCCCCGTTTGGGGGGCGCCTGAAGGGTTGTCAGGCCGCTTTCGCGTTCAACTGGCCTTCTGCCAGCGCGGACAGCGACTTGTCGGCCGCGTATTCCTGGTCAAGGATTCCCTTGATCAGGCTGGCAGCCTCTTTCATCTTCAGCTGCACCGCATAGGCATGCATCGAGCCGTAGCGGCTGATCTCATAGTGCTCGACCGCCTGGGCCGAGAAGATGATCGCGGAATCGTTGGCCGCGCCGCCGGTGAAGTCTTCCAGAAGACCCGTCGCTTCTTCCAGGATACCGTCCATTGCATCGCACTTTTCCGCCTTCGGGCGCTTGCCGATCAGCTCGAACACCTGTTCCAGCACTTCGATCTGCCCCTGCGTCTCGTCGCGGTGGGCGGTCAATGCCTCTTTCAACGCCGCATCCTCCGCCGCCTTGATCATTTTCGGCAGCGACCGGTAGATCTTCTTCTCCGCGTAATACATGTCCTTCAGCGCGTGCTCGAACAACGCGTTCAGGTCCATCGGGTCCTTGGTCTTGGGGGTGGTGGCCATCGTGAAGCTCCTTCTGTGGCGGCCCAGTGCCGCGATGGAAGGGAAACGTCCCGCATCTGCATGGGTTCCGCGAACGGAGTGCTTAAATCATCCGGCAAGCAGATGTCCGCCGGAGCGTAATCGCCAGGGTTCGGCCCCCCCCAAACGCCTTGCGTCCGCTACCGCCCGAACTTGCCCGTCAACGCATCCGCAAAGGCATTGCCGCCCGCAGCAGGCCCCGCTTCCATCGGCCCGCGCACCGGCTTTGCCGCCGGAGCCCGCCCCCGCACCTGATCCTTGGCACTCGCCCCTCCGTCCGACTTCATCGTCAGGCCAATCCGCTTCCGAGCGACATCGACCTCAACCACTCGGACCTTCACCACGTCCCCTGCCTTCACCACCGCATGCGGGTCCTTCACGAAGCTGTCGGACAGCTGGCTGACATGCACCAGACCGTCCTGATGCACCCCGATGTCGACAAAGGCCCCAAAGGCCGCGACGTTCGTAACCGTGCCTTCCAGAACCATCCCGGGCTTCAGGTCCTTGATGTCCTTCACCCCCTCGGCAAAGGTCGCGGTCTTGAAGGACGGGCGCGGGTCACGGCCCGGTTTTTCCAGTTCCGCCAGGATGTCCTTCACCGTGGGCAGACCGAACCGCTCATCTACAAAACTGGCCGGGTTCAGCTGCTTCAACGCTGTCCCATCTCCCATGATCGACCGGATGTCCCGCCCGCAGGCCGCGACGATCTTGCGGGCCACATCATAGGCTTCCGGGTGGACGCTTGACGCATCCAGCGGCTCTTTTCCGCCACTGATCCGCAGGAACCCCGCCGCCTGCTCGAACGCCTTCGGCCCCAGCCGCGCGACCTTCAGCAGATCACGCCGCGTCGCGAACGGCCCATTCGCATCCCGGTGCGCCACGATGGCCTCGGCCAACCCCGGCCCCACCCCCGACACCCGCGCCAGCACGGGCGCGGAGGCCGTGTTCAAATCCACGCCCACCCCGTTCACCGCGTCTTCCACCACTGCCTCCAGCGATTTGCCCAGCCGGTGCTGGTCCACGTCATGCTGGTACTGCCCGACGCCGATCGCCTTCGGTTCGATCTTCACCAGCTCGGCCAGCGGGTCCTGCAAGCGCCGGGCAATGCTGACCGCGCCGCGCAACGACACGTCCAGATCAGGAAACTCCCGCGCGGCCAACTCACTGGCCGAATAGACCGAAGCGCCCGCCTCCGAGACGATCACCTTGACCGGCTTTTCCCCCGGCAGCAGCGCCAGAAGGTCGCCCACCAGCTTCTCCGTCTCGCGGCTGGCGGTGCCGTTGCCGATGGAAATCAGCTTGACCCCATGCTTCCCGATGGCCTTCGCGATGGCGACCTGAGCGCCGCGCACATCGTTCTTCGGCTGGAACGGATAGACGGTATCCGTCGCCACAACCTTGCCGGTTCCGTCCACCACCGCGACCTTCACCCCCGTCCGGATGCCCGGGTCCAGCCCCATCGTGGCCTTCCCGCCTGCTGGGGCGGCAAGCAGCAAGTCCTTGAGGTTCCGCGCAAAAACCCGGATCGCCTCGGCTTCGGCCGCCTCGCGCAACTCGGCCATCAGGTCCAACGTCAGGCTTGTCTTCAGCTTCACCCGCCAGGCCCAGGCCGCCGCCTCGCGCAGCCATTTGTCCCCCGGCCCTACGCCGCCTGCCCCCACCGCGGCCCCGCAGGCGCGCTCTGATGGGCTTTCACCGCGCGGGGCATCGGCATCAACCTCCAGGTCCAGCGTCAGAAATTCCTCGTTCCGCCCCCGGAACATCGCCAAGGCCCGGTGCGACGGCACGCGCGAAAAATCCTCGGTATGCGCGAAGTAATCGGAAAACTTCGCCCCCACCGTTTCTTTCCCCGCCACCACCTTGGCCGCCAGCTTGCCCACCTTTCGCATGTGGTCGCGCAAGCGCCCCAGCAGCGAGGCGTTCTCCGAAAGCCCCTCGGCCACGATGTCCCGCGCGCCTTCAAGTGCTGCCTTGGTGTCCGGGAACGCTTCGGACAGGAACCCGCCCGCCAGCGCTACCGGGTCCGCCATCCGGTTCGCAAGGATCGCATCCACCAACCCCTGCAACCCC
>JANMGI010000596.1:0-6037 GCA_031374565.1 Paracoccaceae bacterium
GTGGTCCCGCTGATTGCCGAGGTGGTGCAGGCCATCGGGGCCGAACGGGTGCGGGCGCTGCTGCCGGTGTTGCGAGAGTTGCGGGTCAAGCTAGAGGATGACCTCGGGTAGGGCCGCCACCGGGCCATGTCCGAAATGCCATAGCACCGCTGGATTGCCCCAAATTTCGCCGATAGGTCTTGCCCTGTCCGCGATATCTTCGCATAGACTGACAGCGTATCCAGGGTCCGGTCACCATGCAGATTTCGCCTCTTTCCTTGCTGACGTCGCTGGCCTTTGGCACGGCGCTTTCGACCGCCCCTGCCCTTGCAGAAATGTCCGGGTCGCTGAACCTGAACGGCGCGACCGGTGTCATCGACATGCCGTCGGGCGATGCCCAGAAGGACGCCACGTTTTCCTTCAGCATCGGCACGGTTGGCCCGATCACCCGCACAACCCTCAGCTTCCAGGCGTCCGAGCGGTTGTCGGCCTCGTTCCGGTTCCAGACCTGGCGTGACTGGGACACGATCATTCCGGGCGACGAACAAGAGAACGACCGCAGCATCGACCTGCGCTACCAAGTGCTGAAAGAGGGCAAGATTGCTCCGGCCGTGACCATCGGGTTGCAGGATTTCACCGGGAAAGGGCTGTTCGCGTCGGAATATATCGCGGCGACCAAGACCTTTGGCGACAAGCTGAAGGTGACGGCAGGCCTTGGCTGGGGCCGTCTGGGCAGTGACGGCGGCATCGGCTCGCCCTTTGGCAGCCGCCCGGCGGTCAGTCCGACCGGCACCCCGAACGCCGACCAGTGGTTCCGCGGGGAAGCCGCACCCTTCGCGGGCGTCGAATACAAGATCAACGACAACTGGACGCTGAAGGGCGAATATTCGTCTGACGCCTACCTGCTTGAAGATGGCGAGCGCGGGTTGATCGAACGTGACAGCCCGTTCAACTTCGGCGTCGAATACCAGAAGGGTCAGAACCTGCGGTTCGGGGCCTATTCGCTGTATGGGTCCGAATTCGCGCTGGCCTTCCACATCATTCTTGACCCCAAAAGCCGGGTCACCGGCGGTGTCGTCGGCGCGGCTCCGATGCCGGTCAAGGCGCGCCCGTCGCGCGCGGCTGACCCCGAGGCTTACGACGGCGGCTGGGTGACCCAGGCCGATGCCGGTCCGATCCTGCGCGACAATCTGGCCAAGCGGCTGGCGGCAGATGGCATCGCCATCGAGAACCTGTCCTATACCGCGACCACAGTGCAGATCCGCATCCGCAACGGCCGGATCGACGCCGGATCGCAAGCGATTGGCCGGACCGCCCGTGCGCTAAGCCATGTCATGCCCGCCTCGGTCGAAGTGTTCGAGATCGTTCCCGTTGTGAACGGCATCGGGGCGTCGAAGATCACTATCCGGCGTAGTGATCTGGAAACGCTGGAATACACCGCCGACAACGCAACGCTGTTGCGCGAACGGATCACCGTCAGCGATGCAGGCCCGGTCCCCGCTTACTCCCTTGGCGACGAGGATCTCTATCCGAAGTTCCGCTGGAGCCTGAAGCCCGTTGTCCGCCTGGCAGAACCGATGAAGGGCGATGCCGGGCTTCGGCTGGCGGCGACCTACGACATTGCGCCGGGCCTGGTCCTCTCGGGGGCGATCTACAAACAGCTTGCCAGCAACCGCGACGGGGCCTCGGCCTCGACCTCTCCGTTGCAGCACGTCCGCACCGATGGCGCGCGCTACAATGAATTCGGCGACCCGGCGCTGGAGCGGCTGACCTTCGCCTGGTATGCGCGCCCGGCTGAAGACTTCTATTCCCGCGTCACCGTCGGCTATCTGGAGCGGATGCACGCCGGGATCTCCGGCGAAGTGTTGTGGAAGCCCGTTGACAGCCAGCTCGCCCTGGGTGCCGAGCTGAACTACACCAAGCAGCGCGATACCGACGGCGGCCTTGGCTTTGGCGAATACGGCTACGATGTCGTAACGGGCCATCTGTCGGCCTATTATGATTTCGGCAACGGTTATCTGGGCCAGCTTGATGTGGGCCGCTATCTGGCGGGCGATGTCGGGGCGACAATTTCGGTCGACCGGGTCTTCGCGAACGGCTGGCGTGTAGGCGCCTTTGCCACTGTTACCGATGTCAGCGCAGACGAATTCGGCGAGGACGGCTTTGACAAGGGCATTCGCTTCACGATCCCGTTCAACTGGGCTCTGGGAACCGATACCCGTCGGGGCTTTGGCATGACAGTCCGGCCGGGCGGTGGCGATGGCGGGGCGCGTCTGGACGTTGACGGTCGGCTGTACGATTCGATCCGCGAATATCACACTGACGGACTTGATCCCGACTGGGGCAGGGTCTGGCGGTGAAACCTGCACTGACGCTGGTGGCGGTCGTCTCCGCATTCGCCCTGCTGGCGGCATGCGGGAACGACAAGTCAGGCCCGAACCCGGTCGTCTCGGCCATGGGTGCGGTGGCCAAGGACGGGATCGCCAAGGTCAAGGCCCGCAAGTCCGGTGCCCCGCCCGCCGGTCAGGCAGCAACGCCCGCTGAACTGCGCGCGGCACTGGAGGAAGAGGGCAAGCCGGTTCTTCTTGTGTCCTCCAAGGTTCTGGGGCGCACCGGGTTCACCAAGATCTTCGATACCAAGGGCGACGTGGTCAGCTGGAAGACCCCGGACGGGGCTACCTTTTCGCAGCGCGACGGCGTGCTGATCCAGACCCGTGGGTTGGGCGCTGACCTGATGTCGGCTCAGGTGCCCTCGGTTGGCCAGCTTCTCAGTCCCGGCAGCGGCTACCAGCGCATCTACTATTTCCTGGGCGATGATGATCAGGGCACGCGCCGCACCTATGACTGCACGACGGCGATTATCGGCAAGGAAAGCATCGAGGTTGTGGGCCGCACCCACTCTGCCACCCATGTCACCGAAACGTGCGAACGTCCGCTGGGCAAGCTGACCAATGACTACTGGATAGAAGGCACGGCGATTCGGAAATCCCGGCAGTTTGCCAGCGGGCCGGTCGGCTACCTTGACTTTGAACGCGTGATTGACTGAGCCGATGGTGGTTTCCAACGTGTGACGACGCTTTGAGCAAGGAATCTGATGCAGATTTGCGCGATTTCTGCTAAATTCAACTTACCCGCTGAACAGCGGATGTGTTTTTAACCCTTCGCCGCTACCCTTGGAAACAAGTCAACCGGAGGGCAAGATGAACAAGATGATCGCCGCCGCCCTTTCCGTTGCTCTGGTTGCATCGTCGGCGCAAGCGGGTGGGCCTGTGGTCGTCGTCGAAGATCCGGCCCCAGTGGTCGAGGAAGGCCCTGCATCCAGTTCCGGCATTCTACCCTGGCTGATGGTGCCGCTGCTGCTATGCGTCTTCATGTGCGGTGCCGATGACGAAGAGACAGCCCCGCCCCCCTGACCTTGCCCATTTGGGGCCGTTTGCCCTCAGTAGTCCCGCTCTAGGTAAACGCCGATCCCGGTTTCGCCATCAGCGCCCAACGTGCCCTTCACCGTAACGCCTTCGCGCACATCCAGGTTCAGGTTGATCTGGCTTTTGCCGTCCTGATCCACCTCGATCTCGGTATAGACGTTGTCCGAGATGTACTTCCCCGCCTTCAGCGCCGCGTTTCCGTCGTCCGTGGTCGTGACATCAAAGTCATCCAGCCCGAAGGTCCGGCGCAGGTTGCCGACCAAACCGACGCCGCCGCGCCCGGCAAGAACCGCGACGGCGTTTGCTAGTTGGGCCGCCTGAAGGGCCGAAATCTTGTCCAGCCCGCGCCCGAACAACAGCCGTGCCAGAACCTCCTCCTGCGGCAGGTCGGGGGAGGAGGTGAAGCTGACCACCGGATCATCGGCAGGCCCTTCAACCGTGACAGTGCTGGTGATCCCGTCGCTTTCGGTCGAGGCCGCAACGTTGATCTGCGGGACAAGACTGCCCTCCAGCACCAGATCGGCGCGCGACAGGACGAGGCGCCTGCCCAGAATGTCCATTCGTCCCCGGATCAGCTGGAACCCGCCCGAGGGTCGGACATCGGCTGTCGTGCCCTGCAAGCGCAACGCGCCGCCCAGTTCTGCGTCGATCCCGCGGCCCCGGATGAAGACCTTGCTGGGTGCCGAAATCGTCAGGTCCAGCGCAATCGGTTTGGCCGAAGTCGCCGCCCCGGACCCCCCGCTGCCGGTCTCTAGAAGTCCGGCCTTCCGCCGGGTTTCGCGCACGGCGCCTGGCTCGTTGGCATGACGGATATCCAGAAGTGCCGTCGCCGAGCTGAAGCCAGAGGCGGGCACCCGCACCTCGGTCTCCGACAGACTAAGGTCACCCGCAAGCCGCGCCCCGCCAG
This sequence comes from Paracoccaceae bacterium, assembly GCA_031374565.1. Taxonomy (GTDB): domain Bacteria; phylum Pseudomonadota; class Alphaproteobacteria; order Rhodobacterales; family Rhodobacteraceae; genus Tabrizicola. The sequence goes on from JANMGI010000596.1 coordinate 4,312, forward strand.
TCAGCGGGCCTTTCAGGGTCAACGTGCCGCTCACCCGACTGTCGTAAAGTTCGGGATCGTACAGCCGCAGGGCGTCCAGCGTGAGGGTCAGGTCGGTGTTCTGTGGCGGGGCCAGACCGATCGGCCCATCCACCCGCAGCCGTCCACCCGACGACAGACCCGAGGTCGCGGCCAGTTGTAGCGTCCCGCTTGTCACCTGTCCGATGGCCTGCACGTCTTGCAGCGACAGGCCCAGACCGGGATCGGCGATCCGCCCGTCCGACAGGGTGACCCGCCCCGACAGCGACCGCAGTGCGAGAGGCCCTTTCAGCCGCAGGTCATAGCCGATGCGGCCCGATACCGACCGGGGGGAGATAACGAGGTTCGCCAGCCCCGCCTCGCCAGATCCCCTGACGGTCAGGTCAGCCGAGCCTAAGCCGCTGGCAATGCGCCCCTTGACCGTGGCCGCAATCTGCCCCGGACCCTTGCCCGAAATGTCCAGCGTGTAGCCCGTCGCGTCCTGCGTGGCCGTGCCGGAAAGCGTCAGGGGCCCGCTGACGTCGGGCACGATCAGGCCAAGGTTCGCCAGCCGGGCATCAAGGTCGATGGTGCTGCGCCCGCCGTCGATTTCACCCGTCGCGGTGGCCGATAGCTGGGGGTTGCTCAGCTTGGCAGACTGCACCTGCACCACGCCGTTCTTCAGGCCCAGGGCAATGTCCAGCACGCTTTGGCCCGCCAGAAGCTTGTCAGCCTCAGGGTTGCCGACGCGCAGCGATTGCCCGGTGCCTGCCAGGGTCAGCTGGCCCTCTTCCGGCGTGCCGGTGAAGCGGCCTTCCAGATCGACCGCGCCACCGTATCCCGGCCCAAGAACGGCAAGATCGTCCAGCGCGACAGTTCCGGTCAGGTCCGATCCGGTTGACGCAAGCCTGCCACTTGCCTTCGCCGTCAATCCGTTGGCAACCAGATCAAAGGCTCGCAACGTGGTGCCCCCCTCATCTCGGCGGACCGAGGCCGCAAGGGTAGATCGGTCGGCAAGCAGCCTGTCGATTTCCGGCACGTCCAGGCTAAGCCCAGTGCCTTCAAAGGCAAGATCGGCGTCGAAAAACCCTGACAACCGGCTGACCGAGCCGGACAGGCTCAGCTTGCCCGCCCCCCCCAGTTTGCGCCCGGCCAGCCGCGAAAAGCGCGCGAAGTCGGTGGCATCGACCGCCAGATTGCCGGTCGCCAGGAAGGCATCTTCCAGCCCTTCGATCTTCGCCGCGCCGGTTCCGCTTAGCCCTGCACCCTCCAGCCGGATGCCGGACAGCTGCAAAGCCCCCGACCCTTCGAGCCACTGAATCCGCGCCGTCCCGTTGATCTCGGAACCCACAGCCTCGGCAAGCCCCATGTCGGACAGGGCGATCCCGACAGCCTTGAAACCAAGCGTGCCGTCCAAACTGTTGCCCGCCGGCGTCCGTCCGATCCGGCCCGATCCGTCCAGCATCATGCGGGCGACCTTCAGGTCCGGCCGGTCCAGCCCTTCAACCACAACCTCGCCCGACCAGCTGTCGGCATCGCCAGGCAGAGTCTTGAGACGAAAATCCGCCCGCCCGACGCGGGTGTCATCCTGAAACGGTAGCAGAACCGGCGTTCCATCAGGATCCGCCAGCGTTCCGGTCACATTCACCGATTCCGGCAAACCGTCCGCCGCAATCTCGGCCTTGCCGCTCAGCTTCAGTGACCGTGTCGCAAGGTTGAACTGATCCAG
>JANMGI010000106.1:0-5038 GCA_031374565.1 Paracoccaceae bacterium
TCAGCTGCAAGATATCCCTGATACGACGTCGAAACCCGTTGAAGAATTGGGTTCACCAGCGTCGAGCCTGCGCCCGCAACCCGGCCTTCGACATTCGCGCCTGCGGTTGCGAAAACCAGAAATCCCAGTCCCAGGAACGCGATAGACGCAACGGCGATGCGGCGACCGATGCTCCAGGGCTGTGTCAGCACTGCGACACCGTCTTCATGCGAGGTTAGCATGGCAACAGCCTCTTGTCCCTGGACCGTCCCTTTGTGGCAGCAAGGTTTGGGTAGCGGCGCACCAACAAGCAATTGTGACAGCCCATCCGGGAACGTGAATTTTCGCCTGGTCGCGTGCCCGGTGACCCCGGGTTGGGACGCCGTTGTCAAAACTTGTTGCATTTGCCATCGCGGCGTCACTGGGCCGTAATGTATGCGCGTTGAACTCGGTATCTTCGCAACCGCTGCCAAGGAGAACCCCATGACCGAAGATCGCGATATCGACGTTCCGCACGAGACTTCCAGCTTTGTTGAAGAGCTTCGCCGCCTTGCCGACGCGCTGGAAAGCGGCGAAGCGTTCACAGTCCATATCGAAGGCGAAGACGTGACCATTCCGGAGGGCGCGCAACTGTCGATCGCGCATGAGCGCGAAGGCGACGAAGTGGAGCTGGAGTTTCAGGTCACCTGGACTATGGCTGACACCGAGGACGATGACGAAGTTGATTCCATAGGCGAGGATGAGATCGACTCCGCATCTGCGGACGCAAAGGCCGCTTAAGTCGAACGGACTGAAGCGACCTCCGCCTAAGGGGGAGGCCTGCTCAACCAAGGTCAAAGCCGTCTCTGGATTTAGTTCATCGACTTGCGCAATTTTATCGAGAGCGGCCGCGCCCAACAACGTCGTTTTGGCGGGCGCGGTCACGCGATCCTTTCAGCCCCGACCCTTTCAGCACGGTAGCGTCCAATCCAAGCCTTGAACCAGGGTCCAGACGGTTAGCTGCATTGCTGCGCACGATTGCTGTCCGCCCCCATGCCCTATTACGGTGGTCTTCTCGCCGCTGCCTGCATGCATGACGGCTCTGCCAGGGTTGATGCGGTAGCTATGCCGCTTCGCACGCAGACCGCTTACCGTCCCCTTCACGCTGTTCTTGCCGCGAATGCGAGCAAAAACTTGTCACCTTCAGCGAACGTCAGGTCCTGTCTTACACAGTCATCATTCGCAACAGATGGCGTCAGGTAGTCGGGTCCCTATTGTCAGATGGTGAACACTGGCTAAGCTAGTGACCTGCGAGTAAAGAGAAGGTCCCGCCCTGTGGTTGTGCATCAAACATCGGAAGCGCGGTGATTTCGTAATTTCCAGCGTAGCGTGGTATTTTATGTGGTATGTCTTAATTTCTACCATGGAAATTTGATCTTTATCAAGTATTTATATACTTCGTTCGTGCGACACCGCGTCCGCCAAAAGCTCCTGCCCGAAGGGGTGTTGAGATTTCCAAGCTGACGGACAGGGCCTTGCGGGATCCCGGGCAGGCGGCCTTTGGGCGGATGCAGTTCGCCAGCCGGATCGCCTTCCCCGTCAGCTGAAGCGCTGCTTCACGTATTCCGTCACCGAACTGCCCTGCAATTCCTGACTGGAGGCGCCACCGCGGACGTAGAAGCGCTGCGCTGCGCCGTCCTTTACAAATGCGGGTTTTGGCCCTTTTTCGCAGCGGACAGCAAGAAGGCGGACCGTATCCTCATCTTCGAAGCGGTAGTGGACGTAAGGCAGGAAGACATCGCCCAGCCGTTCTTTGAGGAGGTTGACCAGATGGAGGCCCATCTTGTCTTCGCTGGGAAAGCCGTCCGCCGCCAGTCCCAGAACTTCGCCGCTGTCCGCAACACCGATCAGAAGCGTCCCTCCTTTGGCGTTCAGGAACCCGGCAATGGTCTTGAGGACGGACAGCTGCATCCTGTCGTCATGCTGGTTGGTGTGCAGATTGGTGCGCAGCGTCGACTTGAACTCGACCGCGTCGCTTTCGCCCTGGGCTATCAGGTCGGCGACGTCGATCCTTGTCGCCGGTGCCGTCTCGACCATTGTCCCGGACAAATCCTGCCATGCGCGGCGGATGACCCGTGCCATGCGGATACGACGTTCCACGAGAAAGTCGGGGTAGCCCATTTCCCACCAGAGCGGAGGAAGGGCGTGCCAGAAATAGCTTTGTTCCCGTTCGCCCGGAGAGAGCGCGGCATCCAGCGCAGGCACGTAATCCCGGGGCGGTTGCTTGCCGATCTTCAGGTTCTGCGGCCATTCGACCGAGGCAAAGTTCCCGATCTGGTTGATTTGGCGCAGGTCGTTCAGGCCAGTGTCTTCCAGATGCGCTCGCGGGAACAGATGGTGGCGCTCCAGAACTGCACGAGACCCGTTCACCGCGGGATCGACCAGAGCGGCGATCTTCAGAGGACTGAACAGCGCCTTTGCATCAAGGCGGATCAGGGAGGCGTTGTAGGCGAAGAGCGACGGGCTTTGCGACGCGGAGGTGGCCAAAAGGTTCGGCAGCGAGTTGGTCCAGAAATCCTCGGTCAGGACCGTGCCGATCAGGACGCGCAGGCATTCAAGGTAGTCTTCCGCAGATTTCAGGTCGCGCAGACGGGCAAGGTCGGACTCGAACCGAGTCTCGGGCGAGCTGGTGTAGCGGCCGGTCAGCGAGGCCATGAAGTAGAATTCGGCAATGGCCTTGCGCATCCGCTCGCGGTCGATGCCGAAGTCGCCGATGCCGATCAGGTAAAGCACGTAAGAATAGATGATTGCGGTTTCCGAGCTGATCATTTTCTCGCCCCGGTAGCCCGCAAGGGTGAGAGCCGACAGGAAATGATGCCAGTTCGTCAGGTTGAGCGCGGCCTTCTGACCGGCCTGCATCCGGGCAAACTGCTCGTCCCTTCTCTCGGGGCTGTCGATCCCGGTCTTCGGGTCCCGCCCGCGCAGGGCGTTGTAGACCGCCTCAAGCCGCGCGCGTTTCAGGGATAGGCCGACGGTGGCCCGCAACAGCTGGTCGGGGGCCGGCTTGATGAAGTGGTTGTAGGGCGAGGCCTGACCGTCCCCCGGTCTGGTCGCCGCAAGGGCGAAGCGCTCTAGATCGGCGCGGCCATCGTCCCAGAAAACCGACATCAGCGTCATGATGAAATCAGACTGGTTCAGTTTCTTGCCCGATCCGTTGATGCGAACGAAGACCTCGGCAATCGTCTCGGCGCCGACGGTGGCCGAGAGGGTCAGGGCGGTGAACTGGTACTGCGGCAGGTTGAAGAGGCGGCTGATCGAGGTCTCGATCCGTTTGCGTTCCGCAGCAGTCAGATCCCGCGTCGCCTCCAGATCTTCCATGAAGGTGCGGGCGATGGAAAAGAGGTCCGCGCCTTTGCGCCAGAGAAACGAGATGTCGGGGATATAGGCCTTATCCTTTGAGGTGGTCGCGTCGGGCACGTCAAAGCGTTCCGTCAGGGGATTGAAGGCGATACGGATCGGGCCTTTGGAGAAATCCGCCCGCACCACCTCGGCCCCCTTCACCACGGCGTAAAGCGAAGTGAGGCGTTGCTGGCCATCGACGATTGCCATCTTTGGTGGCGGGCGGTCAGCCTTGGTGCCGATCGCCTTCAACGATCCGTCGGCTCCGGTATCCCACAGAAGCAGGAACCCCGCCGGGTAGCCGCGATAGATCGAGTCGAACAGGTTGCGGACGTTGACGTTGGGCCAGACGAACGGACGCTGCAGTTCGGGCAGGCCGATCTTGCCAAGGTCGATGTCTTCAATAAGGGCCGAGATCGGGTAATTCGTTGTCGTGAAAAGCGTCAACTTGGAAACTCCCTGCGTTTAAGCCGCGACGGTGCCACTTTGGTCGCGCAACCGGAAGAGGATTCGGTGGGGCTGTTGATCGTGGGGCACTGGTTTCGGTGAGGTCGTGTTCGCTCTGTGTCTGCCCTCGCACCTTGAGTTTGCCGGGCGGGGCACATACACCTTCGGGGACCAAGGAAGGACCGCGACCCATGCGCATTCATCAGGATCTGGCCGACACGATCGGGAACACGCCGCTGCTGAAGCTGAAGAAGGCTTCCGAGATCACCGGCTGCACCATTCTGGGCAAGGCCGAATTCATGAACCCCGGCCAGTCGGTCAAGGACAGGGCCGCGCTTTACATCATCAAGGATGCCATCGCGAAGGGTCATCTGAAACCCGGCGGGACCATCGTGGAAGGCACGGCGGGCAACACCGGGATCGGGCTGGCGCTGGTGGGTGCCAGCATGGGGTTCCGCACGGTCATCGTGATCCCGGAAACCCAGAGCCAGGAAAAGAAGGACATGCTGCGGCTGGCGGGGGCGGAACTGGTGCAGGTGCCGGCAGCCCCTTACCGCAACCCGAACAACTATGTCCGCTATTCGGGCCGTCTGGCCGAGGCGCTGGCCAAGACCGAACCCAACGGGGCGATCTGGGCCAACCAGTTCGACAACGTGGCCAATCGTCAGGCCCATGTAGAGACCACCGGGCCGGAGATCTGGGACGAAACCGGGGGCAAGGTCGATGGGTTCATCTGCGCGGTGGGCAGCGGCGGGACTTTGGCCGGTGTCGGTCTGGCCTTGCAGCCGAAGGGCGTGAAGATCGGGCTTGCTGATCCGGAGGGGGCAGCGCTGCACGCGTTCTACACCAGCGGCAAGCTGGAAAGCCCCGGCACCTCGATCACCGAAGGCATCGGGCAGGGGCGGATCACCGCGAACCTGGAAGGCTTCACCCCCGACTTCAGCTACCGCATCCCGGACGCCGAGGCGCTGCCGATCATCTTCGACCTGCTGACGGATGAGGGTCTGTGCATGGGCGGCTCGACCGGGATCAACATCGCGGGTGCTGTCCGCATGGCGCGCGACATGGGGCCGGGCAAGACCATTGTCACCATCCTGTGCGACTATGGCAGCCGGTATCAGTCCAAGATCTATAACCCGACCTTCCTGCGCGAAAAGGGTCTTCCGGTCCCCGGCTGGCTTGACCAGTCCGGGCGGGCCATTCCGCCAGTCTACGAAGACGCATGAGGCAGCTT
>JANMGI010000603.1:0-3291 GCA_031374565.1 Paracoccaceae bacterium
GCCCGCGAACTGCCCAAGGAAACCACCCTCATCGGTTTCGCCGGTGCCCCCTGGACCGTCGCCACCTACATGATCGCGGGCAAAGGCTCCAAGGATCAGGCCGCTGCCCATCTGCTCAAGGCGCAGGACCGCCCCACCTTCCAGGCCCTGATCGACCGCATCACCGAAGCCACCGTCGAATACCTCTCCGCCCAGATCGACGCCGGGGTCGAGGTGGTGAAGCTTTTCGACAGCTGGGCCGGGTCCCTCAAGGGCCAGGATTTCCGCGACTTCGCCGAAGCCCCCGCCGCCGCAATCATCTCCGCCCTCAAGGCCCGCCACCCCGGCATCCCCGTCATCGCCTTTCCGCGCGAAGCCGCGCAGGGCTACATCGGCTTTGCCCACCGCACCGGGGCCGATTGCGTCGCCATCGACAATTCCGTCAGCCCGGAATGGGCCGCCGCGAACGTCCAGATCGACGGCTGCGTGCAAGGCAACCTTGCGCCCGAACACATGGTCACCGGCGGTCAGGCCCTGATCGCCGCGACTGAGCACGTCGTCCGCGCCTTCTCCAAAGGGCCGCACATCTTCAACCTTGGGCACGGCATCACGCCGGATGCGCACCCCGATAACGTCCAGCTGATGATCGACACGGTCCGGGGGACGTAAGGCATGGGCCGGGTCACCTGATGGCAGGCTTCGGCTGGGTTCTTGCGACCCTGATCGCCGCCGCCGCCCAGACCGCCCGCAACGCGACCCAGTCCCACCTCACCCGCGCCATCGGCACCGTCGGTGCCACGCAGGTCCGCTTCCTTTTCGGCCTGCCCTTCGCCCTTCTGTTCCTCGCCCTTGTCGCGGGCCTGCACGGCCAGCCTGTGCCCGATCTAACGCTGAAAGCGCTTGGCTTCACCGCCCTCGGCGCGCTGTCGCAGATCGCCGCAACCGCGCTGATGCTTTTCATCATGGCGTCGCAGTCCTTTGCCGTCACCACGGCGTGGCTCAAGACCGAACCCGTTCTCGTCGCCCTGACCGCCGCCGCCGTGCTGGGCGATCCCCTGACCCTGCCGATGCTTCTGGCCATCGCCATCGCCACCGCCGGAGTCATCCTGATGTCGCTGAAACCCGGCACGATGACCCTTCGCGACATCCGCCCCGCGCTGACCGGCCTTTTGGCCGGGGGCCTCTTCGGCCTGTCCGCCATCGGTTTTCGCGGGGCCATCACCGCCCTGCCCAGCGGCGATTTCCTGATCCGCGCCTCGACAATCCTAGCCCTTGGCCTTGCCCTGCAAGCCACGACCCTTGCTCTCTGGCTGCTGGCCTTCAACCGCTCTGCCCTTTCCGCCTCGTTCCGCGTCTGGAGACCCTCGCTTGGCGCGGGTTTTCTCGGTGCCTTCGCCTCGCAGTTCTGGTTCATCGGCTTTTCCCTGACCTCCGCCGCCAATGTCCGCACACTGGCATTGGTCGAGGTGATCTTCGCCCAAGCCGTCTCACGCTTTGTCTTCCACCAGCGCCTTACCCCCCGCCAGCTTCTGGGCATGGCGGTGATCATCCTCGGCGTTGGCCTCCTTTTGCGCAATCAGAACTGACCGCTCGGCGCTGGCACACCTGACTTGACAGTTTTGTCAGCCTGAGGCCCCCTCTTCTCATTCTCGACCATCCATTTTCACCCCATCCCATTCCCGGAGGCTTTCCATGACCACCGACGAAAAGCTCAAGGCAATCACCGCCGCTCTTGCTCTCTGCACGCTGGTCTGGACCGCGTTTTCCTTCATCCAGCTGCGCGCAGTCGAGGCCGCAAAGCCCTACCTCGAAAAGAAGCTTGAATGGTGCGAAACCGCCGTCAAGACGACAGCTCGCCTTGCCAATGCTGGCCAGATGCAACCGACGGACCTCGAAAGCTTCTGGCAGATGTATTGGGGTGTGATGGGGCTGATCGAAAAGGATTCGATCACCAACGCGATGATCGCTTTCGGCAAGGACCTGCCTGCCGCGACCGCCACAAGCGCCAAGGCCGCACCCGCAAGCCTGAAATCCAAGTCGCTGGCCCTTGCCCATGCCTGCCGACAAGAGCTGTCGCTGGAGTGGTCACCCAGCTGGTCGCGGAGCTAGGCCCGCGCCCCTGAACCGTAGGCCACCCTAAAGTGCAGGTCGGGGGGTGCCCCGACACTCCAAACTGATTGCTTGCAAAACCGCGCCAATCTGGCACCCTTTGGGCCATTGTTTCCAATTTGGTTTCAGGTCATGCGAGCATTTCCCTTCGCCTTCGCCCTCGCTGCCTGCGGCCCGAACATCTATGACAAGGCCCCACCCGGCACCTTTGACGGCAACATCTACCTCATGTGGATCGACGACGGCGGCTCAAGCGGAGACGGAAAATTTGTCTTCGTCCCGGTCCCCGGGCAAGCGTTGACCTTCACCCGCAACGAAAAGGCCAACGCCACGGTCCGGACCATCGTCCCCGAAATGATGTATACCGATGGCGGTTCGATCCCCCGCATCGCGCAGATATTCAAGGGTTTTTCCCCTTGGGGCTATGCGCCTGCCTACATGGTGCATGACTGGATCTTTGTTGCCAAGAACTGCACGACCGACAACGACCCTCAGGGCAACGAGGCTCAGATTGCCGACATGAAGTTTGAAGAATCCGCCGACATAATGGCCGAAGCGATCAGGACGCTGGTGGCGGAAAAGCGGGTCAAGCCGAATGACGTCTCCGAACGGGTAATCCCCGGCGTCGTCGGCGGCTCGATCTCGCGCGGGCTTTGGGAACAACAGGGTGCCTGCGCGGAACGCCGCGTCAGCCCCGAAGACCGCGCGGCGGCAGAAGCAGGTCTGCCCGGATCAAGAAGATCGCTGCGCGGCATGACCCGCAGCTTGCCAGGCGGAAAGACAATCCCGGTCAAGCGCGCGCAACTGATCACCACGTTCGAGTTCTGACCCACCCCATCGTAGGGTGCGCTACAGCGCACCATTCCGTGCCGCCTTCACCACCCAAAATCCGCAACACCCCCGTAGGTCGGGGTTCACCCCGAGCCTCTCTCCCCACACCCCCAAAACCTTAACACCACCCTAACAAAAAAACTCAACACCTTGAAATCAATGACACTCCAACGTTTGTCCACCGTGGACACATCAGACCACTTCCCCCCGGTCCAGCCGTCCCAGCACCCCCTCCGCCCCCGCCAGCACCGCCTCCCGATGCCCCGCCGCCATCCCGTCCCAGACCCGGTACATCTGCCCCATCCGGGGGTTCGACCGGAACCTCTCCCGGTGCCGGTCCAGAAAATGCCAGTAGAGAAGGTTGAACGGGCA
>JANMGI010000605.1:0-3677 GCA_031374565.1 Paracoccaceae bacterium
GCGCATGTCTGGGCGGCATTGACCGATGCCGTGATCCTGCCCGCCGAAACGCTTGGCACCGTCGATGTGGCGGGACTGGCTGGGCGTGCGGTGGTGGTCGAGGATGCCGACCGCGTCTTAGGGTCCGGGGCAGAGGCCCAGCTTTTCCACCTGCACAACCTTGTCACCACGGGCGGTTTCCTTCTGCTGACCGCCCGCACCCCGCCGCGCGACTGGGGCCTGACCCTGCCCGACCTGATCAGTCGGATGCAAGCCGCCCCGATCGCCCACCTCAATGCCCCCGATGATGCCCTTCTATCCGCCGTGCTGGTGAAGCTGTTCGCCGACCGGCAAGTGGCAGTGCCTGCCAGCCTGATCCCCTACCTTGTCAGCCGGATGCCCCGGTCCATCGGCGCCGCACGGGCGCTGGTCGCGGCGCTGGATGCCCGGGCTTTGGCCGCCGGGCGCCCGATCTCGCAAAAGCTGGCGGGCGAGGTGCTGGACAGGCTGGACCCCGAATGAAACACTGTCACAATAGTTTCATGAACCCCGCGGCATAAGCCCTCCATGACCCAAGCCGATTTCCTCAAGTCTCCGTTCCCCGCCCCGGTTGAGCTTCCCTTCGCGGAAACCGCCGGACCGGGCCGCTTTTTCAACCGCGAGCTTTCGTGGCTGGCCTTCAACTGGCGTGTGCTGGAAGAGGCGGCGAACCCTGCCGTCCCGCTTCTGGAACGGCTGCGCTTCCTGTCGATCAGCGCCACCAACCTGGACGAATTCTACACCGTCCGTGTGGCGGGGTTGCGGGCACTGGTGCGCAACGGCAATGCAACGCTGTCCGAAGATGGCCGCAGCCCGGCAGAACAGCTGCAACTGATCAACGCCGAGGCCCGGCGGCTTATGCAGACTCAGCAGACCACCTTCAACCGCCTGCGCAAGGAAATGGAGACGGAAGCCATCAGCCTTGTGCCCCGGTCGAAGCTGACGGCGCGGGACCTGAAGTTTCTGGAAAGCCACTTTCTGACGAACGTCTTTCCGGTGCTGTCGCCGCTTGCCATCGACCCTGCGCATCCGTTCCCCTTCATCCCGAACGCCGGATTCAGCCTTGCGCTGGAGCTGGAACGAAAAATCGACCACCGCCAGCTTAAGGCGCTCTTGCCGGTGCCGCAACAGATCGCCCGCTTTGTGGCCCTGCCCGGAAAGGAGGGCGAGAACCGCTTCTTGCCGCTGGAAGAACTGCTGCTTTTGCACCTTAACATGCTGTTCCCCGGATATACCGACAAAGGGCACTGCACCTTCCGGGTGCTCCGCGACAGCGACCTTGAGGTCGAGGACGAGGCCGAAGATCTGGTCCGCGAATTCGAGACCGCGCTGAAGCGCCGTCGTCGGGGCGAAGTGATCCGCCTCAAGATGTCAGCGGGGGCGCCCGAAGACCTGCGCGCGCTGATCATGGAAGAGCTTGCCGTCACCGAAGACGAGGTGGTGGAGGTGAAGGGCCTTCTGGGTGTCGCGGACCTGAAAGAGCTGATCCTCAGCTCTCGCAAGGATCTGATGTGGCCGCCCTTCACCCCCCGCATCCCCGAGCGGGTGAAGGATCACGAGGATGACATGTTCGCGGCGATCCGCCAGAAGGACATGCTGCTCCATCATCCGTACGAGACCTTCGACATGGTGATCCGCTTCCTGCAACAGGCGGCGACCGACCCGAACGTGCTGGCGATCAAGCAGACGCTGTACCGCACGTCGTGGGACAGCCCCATCGTCAGCGCCCTGTGCGAAGCGGCGGAAAACGGCAAGTCCGTCACCGCGCTGGTGGAATTGAAGGCCCGCTTCGACGAGGCGGCGAACATCCGGCAATCGCGCCGTCTGGAACGGGCCGGGGCGCATGTCGTCTACGGGTTCGTCAACTACAAGACCCATGCCAAGATCAGCACGGTCGTGCGGCGCGAGGGCGACCATCTGGTGACTTATACCCATTACGGCACCGGCAACTACCACCCGATCACCGCCCGCATCTATACCGACCTGTCGTTCTTCACCTGCGATGCAGCCTTGGGACGCGATGCGACCAAGGTCTTCAACTACCTGTCCGGCTACGTCCAGCCCGAGGGGTTGGAGAACCTTGCCATCTCGCCGATCAACCTGAAATCGCGGCTTCTGGAACTGATTGCGGCCGAGGCCGACCATGCCCGCGCCGGGCGTCCGGCGGAAATCTGGGCCAAGATGAACTCGGTGGTCGAGCCGGACGTGATCGACGCGCTGTATGCGGCCTCCCAGGCCGGGGTGAAGATCAGCCTGGTGATCCGTGGCATCTGCGGCTTGCGCCCCGGCGTGAAGGGCCTGTCCGAGAATATCCGGGTCAAATCTATCGTCGGGCGCTTCCTGGAACATTCCCGCATCGTCTGCTTCGGCAACGGCTACGGTTTGCCGACAAAGAAGGCGCGGGTGTTCTTTTCCAGCGCCGACTGGATGGGCCGCAACCTGACGCGCCGGGTCGAAACCCTGGTCGAGGCGCTGAACCCGACGGTCAAGAACCAGATCCTCAGCCAGATCATGGCCGCAAACCTGCGGGATGAGGCGCAAAGCTGGCTTCTGGCACCCGATGGCAGCTACACGCGGGATCTGGCCCCGCAGGACGGCAAGCTGTTCAACTGCCACCAGTTCTTCATGGAAAACCCCTCGCTTTCGGGCCGGGGCACAGCGGGGGCGAAGGACGCGCCACGGCTGGTGTCGGTCAAGGATGAAGACAGCGCCGGGGTAGTGGCGGCACAGTAGGTCCGGGAGCCAAAATCCTTAAGCAAGGATTTTGACAAATTTCTTACTCAAGAAATTTGGACCCCGTCACATCCCCGCCGTTGGATCTCGCATCAGTTGCAGACGCCCAGCTGCCGCCCGCGCAAACGTCCGCAGCACCACCTTGCGGCGGGCACCTGACAGCGGAGTCTCAGGGGCCATGCGCACCACCTCGGCGTCGTAGGGATCGGCAAGGATCAACCCGGTTTCGGCCGGCAGCAGATCGACCGGGAAATCGGCATCCACCGCCCAGAAGAACCGGTCGCACCAGTCAAGATAGCTTTGCCACTTGCGGTCGGCGCGGTAGTCCGCCCGGCCCGATTTGCATTCCACGACCCAGACCTCACCCCTTGGTCCCAGCGCCATCACGTCGACCCGCAGGCCTGCGGTGGGGATCAATTCCTCGACGCAGACGAAATCCAGTGCGCGCAGGCCCCGGCAGACCCCGCGTTGCAGGCGCTGCCCTGGCAGGTTGGGCAGGACTTCGGCGCTGTCGACGGGCATATCCATGACCGGGATCATGAACCAAAGGTGAACATCTGTCCAGCCCGCCGGATCTAGCCCAGATCGCGCAGGGCGGACAGAAGTTCGGCGACCAGAAGGTCGATGTCGGCCCGGTCGGTCGCATGGTTGATGATCGACGCGCGGATGATCTTGCGGCCCTGCCAGACACCATGGCTGGGATAGACCCGGCCCCGCGCCTGCACCCGCCTCAGCACCTCTTCGGTCAGCGCGTCACTGGCGCAGGCGATTGCCACCTGGTTCGACACCACCGCGTTCAGCACCCCTATTCCCGGCTTGTCCGCCAGTTGATCCGCCAGATACCGCGCCAGCGCGCAGTGCCGGGTGATCATCGCGCGGACCCCGTCAGCCCCCAGATGCCGCAGGATCGCGTAGCTTGGCACGCC
>JANMGI010000617.1:0-9620 GCA_031374565.1 Paracoccaceae bacterium
ACGCATGTATTCACCGCAGCCCTGACCCGCCGCCGCGACCGCCAACGCCTTGGCAAGCTTGACGCGCATCTGTTGCGTGACATCGGCCTTGAAGCGCAGGCCGCCCACACGGAATGCGCCAAGCGGTTCTGGCAGGCCTGAGACCGGAATCAGCCGTCCGCCACCTTTTCCCCCCACTGGGGCCGGGCATTCCCGGCCCCTTCTTTTTCAGCGGATCCGGGCCAGAGCGGCGGCAACAACATCCGCCCTTTGACCCATCTCGGCGACGCCGAGAGCAGAGTAATGGTCGCCGTCTTTCCACAAAAGCCCGTCACAGCCGCCAAGATCCCGTGGAAACTGCAGCCCGAAAAGGCGGTTCTGCGACAGATAGGGCACCGCGCTTATGGTCTGAAGATGCGAGTCCAGCCTGACGTAGTTCGCCTCGGTTCCAGACCGTATCGCCAGACCCTTTGCGCAGCCGCGCGTCACCAGCCATTGCAGTTGCACTTGCGGTTCGACCCGCGGGCCCACCCAGACGACGGGCACCTGTCGCGCCAAGACGGAAAGCGCGTCGTTGACCCCGGCGATTTCATCCCTCGCAAGTGGAAGGTCGGGCACTGTTGAGTCCAACGGCAACCGTTCGATTGCGGTCTGCACTCCGGGAAGGCCGTCTGCCCCGGTAAAGAGATAAGCTCCGGATATCTCGAACAGGGTGACTGCGAAGGACTGAGGGTGATCGGTCACGAAGGCGGTGAAGCTGGCATAGGGGCAGTCGCGGTCGACGGTGTGGGGACGGCAAGAGGGTTTGGTGAAGCCGACGACAAAGGGCCGGTCAGGGCGCGAGGCGACGATGCCGAACAGGTCGATGGCATGGCTGTCGCCCAGAACGGCGATGCCGGGTCCATGAAGCGCGCGGCAGGCGAGGATACGGTCGGCAACTGCTGCATCGACGGCCTGGATGTTGAACCGGCAGGCCCCGTCGTCCTGTGGCGGCTGGACGGTCTGGGCGGTTTCGACCACCTGCAGGATCGCGGCACGGTCGGGCCAGGCCGCCAGCCACAGCGTGCGAAAGCCGTCTGTGGCCTTGCCCGTCGCCCCGAGTGCAAAAAGAAGCCCGCCGGTCAAGGCTGCCCCCAGAAACAGCCTGCGCCGTCCTGGCAAGACAGGTGCGGCACGGCGTCGGAAAGGCTGTTCGACCAAGGCCCAACTGGCCCAGGCCAGCAGGAAGGTCAGGGCGACAAGGGCCGTCATGACCACCGCAGGCGGCTCGGCCACGGTGGCCAGTCGGGCATAGGCAAAAAGCGGCTGATGCCACAGATAGGCGGAATAGCTGACCAGCCCGATGCCGACGAACGCCGGGTGCGACAGGATCTGCGCGCAGCGGGTGCCGTCTTGCGCATAGATCAGGACCAGGATCGTCCCCGCGACCGGAACCAGCATCCAGGCCCCGGGGGCGGGCGTGGCAGACCCCCAGAACACCATCGCCCCGGCGATGGCGGCCAGACCACAAAACGCGAGGCTGTCATTGCCCAAGATCGGCCTTTGCCGAAGCGCCAGCGCTGCGAGGGCACCCGCCAACAGCTCCCAAGCGCGGGAACCGGTGAAATAGAAGTTTCGTCCAGGGTTTTCACCAGCCCCCCAGAGGCACAAAACGAATGAAGCCAGCGCCAGAAGTAAAAGGACCGTGACCGTCCAGACCGTGCCTTTGCGCCAGAGAACGGCAAGTAGCGGCGGAAACAGAAGGTAATATTGTTCTTCGACGGCAAGGCTCCAGGTGTGGAGCAGCGGCTGAAGTTCAGCATCGGGTGAAAAATAGTTGACCTGACTGAGAAAGAAAAAGTTCGACAGAAAGATCACGACCGCCGACAGGCTGGCGGCGAAATCCTCGATCTGGCCGGGAAGCATCAGCCAGAAGGCCGGGACAAGCGAGGCGATTAGGACAAGATACAGGGCAGGCAGGATGCGCCGGGCGCGACGTTCATAAAATCCGGCAAGGGTGTACCGGCCTGTCGCGAGGTCTTCGGCAAGAAGCGATGTGATCAGGAAACCCGAAATCACAAAGAAGATGTCGACGCCGATGAAGCCGCCGGGAAGGTAGGGCACATGGGCGTGGAACAGGATGACGGGCACCACTGCCAGCGCCCGAAGGCCGTCAATCTCACGCCGGTGGTGCAAGGGCATGCTCCTGTGCGTGCAAAGAAAGAAACGCGGCACTGGTGTGCCGCGTTTTCCGAGAGCGTTGTGCCAGTCCGATCAGCGCTTCGAGAACTGGAACGAGCGGCGGGCCTTCGGCTTGCCGTACTTCTTCCGTTCGACGACACGGCTGTCGCGGGTCAGGAAGCCTGCGGCCTTGAGGGCACCGCGCAGGGCGGGCTCATAAAGCTGCAGCGCTTTGGAAATGCCGTGCTTGACCGCACCAGCCTGGCCCGAAAGCCCGCCACCGGCGACGGTCGCGAAGACGTCGAACTGGCCTTCCACGTTTGCAACGGTGAAAGGCTGCTTCAGGATCATCTGCAGCACGGGACGGGCGAAGTAGACCGCCACTTCCTTGCCGTTGACCACGACCTTGCCGGAACCCGGCTTGATCCAGACGCGGGCGACCGCGTCCTTGCGCTTGCCGGTGGCGTAGGACCGGCCCAACTTGTCACGAACTGCGACACGAGGACCAGCTTCTACCGCAGCAGGCGCCGAACCGACAGCCGACTTCAGGTCATCGAGAGATTTGATTTCGGCCATGATCACGCGCTCCGGGTGTTCTTCGGGTTCAGGACCTTGACGTCCAGAACGGTGGGCTGCTGTGCTTCATGCGGATGCTCGGCGCTGGCATAGACGCGCAGGTTGGTCATCTGCTGACGGCCCAGACGGTTGCGGGTGATCATCCGCTCGACGGCCTTTTCGACCA
Source organism: Paracoccaceae bacterium (assembly GCA_031374565.1). Classification (GTDB taxonomy): domain Bacteria; phylum Pseudomonadota; class Alphaproteobacteria; order Rhodobacterales; family Rhodobacteraceae; genus Tabrizicola. Next base: position 2,882 of record JANMGI010000617.1, read on the forward strand.
CACGCTCCGGGTGCTTGCCTTCCAGCACCTGCCGCGCGGTGCGCTGCTTGATGCCGCCCGGGTGGCCGGTGTGCCAGTAGTAGATCTTGTCGTCGCGCTTCTTGCCGGTCATCTGGATCTTGTCGGCATTGATCACGATGACGTTGTCACCCATGTCCATATGCGGAGTAAAGGTCGGCTTGTTCTTGCCGCGCAGGATGTTGGCGACGATCGTGGCAAGGCGGCCCAGAACAACGCCTTCAGCGTCGATCAGGATCCACTTCTTGTCGATGTCCGCCGGAGTAGCGGTGAAGGTTTTCATCGTTTTTCCCAAGGAAGAAGGGGGCAAGATACCCCCGGCAATTCGGATGGGCGCTTATCGCCGAACCCGGATGCAGCGTCAAGCGCCGGACCAAAGATTTAGTCTACTAGTTTCAATAGCTTGAACTAAAGGTATCAAGATACCCCAACCTTAAGGCTGTCATCTTGGCCCAAGTATCCCCGCGCGGAGAGCATCACCGCAGCTTCGGCGGGCGCGCGGGGTCCATGCCCGGCGCAGCCGGTGCCGCAGGCGCTTCCGGCACCGACAGATCAAAGCGCAAGGCCACCCGCGCCATCGCCTGCGCCGCGGGATCATCCTCGCGCAGGAAAGTCACGTCCAGTTCCCCCGCGTCGACGCCGGAAAAGACCAGTGCCTCGTTCATCGCCCGCGCAAGGGCCGCTTCCGCCCCTTCCGCCGCATTCAGGAGCGCCAGAAGATGCCCCCGCCGCCCGTCCCGGTAGACCACCCCCGCCAGCAGGGCCGCCACCGCCAGCCCCCCGGCTCGCGCAAGTTTGCCGTCCAGCGCTGCGATCACCGCCTCGGGCACCGTGGGGGCCACGAAGTCCTGCGGCAGCGCTTCCACTTCCTCGGGGCCGTCCTCCAGCGTCTCGGCAAGCCAGTCCATCGCCTCGGGCGGCAGAAGCATCGAGGACGGTGCCACCCCAAGGTTCACCCCCATGCCGATCCCCTGCCCCTTGAGCAGCCCCGCGATCACCCGCCCCGGCAGGGCGGCATAGGGCGTTATGCCCCCGGTGAAGCTGGCCAGCCGCTCTTCGCGGTCGAAGACCAGAACCACGGGGCCGTCCTCCAGGTTGAACACCTTCGGCTCTAGGCTCTCGCCCACCGCCTCGCGCTCCAAGAGGATCACCAGTTCCCCGTCCGACAGGCGCTCGAAGAAGCGCAGGCGCAGCGCCTCGTTCTCGGGGTCGGCCGAGACGGCGGCATGGGCGGCGTCCAGCAGGGTTACGACATCAGACATCCAGCACCTCTCGCACCCGGGCGCGCAGAACCGGCAAAAGCTCGGTCTCGAACCATGGGTGACGCTTCAGCCACCCCGTATTCCGCCACGACGGATGCGGCAAGGGAAAGACGCCCCGCGCCGCCGGACCGCGCCAATCGGCCACGGCGGCTGTCACATCGCGCAAACCCAGATGCCAGCGGATCGCAGCGCCACCGACAAGCAGCGTCAGCGGCACCGCACCCAAGGCCTGCATCACCGGCACCCGCCAGGTCGCGGCGCAGATCGGCGGTGGCGGCAGGTCGGACCCTTTCGCGTCATAGCCGGGAAAGCAGAAGGCCATCGGCACCACGGCCACGCGGGCAAGGTCGTAGAACTCGGCCTCCGTCACCCCCATCCAGTCGCGCAAACGGTCGCCCGAGCGGTCGGTGAAGGGCCGGCCGCTTTCATGCACCCGCGCACCGGGGGCCTGGCCTGCAACCAGAACCCGCGCACCGGGGCGGAACCAGGCCACAGGTCGCGGCGCATGGGCCGTCTCCGTTGCGGCAAACCGCCCGGCACAAAGCCTGCAGACCCGGATATCCTCGACCAACCCCATCACGTCAGCCTGACCCAGCCCCGGCCACGCTGCAAGCCCGGCTTTCTCTTCTTCAAATATCCCCGCCGGAGGCTCTTCGCCTGCCCAAGGCGCTCGGCTTCCGGTGCCAGTCGTCGGCAGCGCCGTCACTGGGGGCTCGATGCCCCCTGTGACGGCCCCCCTCTTCAGAAACCGCACCCCCCCATTGCGGCAGGCACGAAAGCCGGTCTAATGGCGCGAAAGGCCAGGTCCACGCAGGCCAGACCCCACACAAGTCACAAAGTCTATCCGATGTACCGCGTTTCTTCCTTCGTGCCCCGGTTTGCCAAGGCGCTTCTGGGCGGCGCCGTCCTTGCGTCGGCCTGGGTCAACCTGGCCCCGGCCAGCTACTACGACAGCATCGAATGGCGGCTTCTGGACCTTGATTTGCCCGGCTGGATCGCTCCCCTGCCCTTCAGTCTGACGCCGATGAACTGCGTCGCCCAGGGCCTGATGGCCCTGTTTCTGTTCTTCATCGGCAAAGAGCTGTGGGAGGCCCTGACCCTGGAACATGGGGCGCTGAACGGGCGGCAGGCGATCCTACCCGCCGGGCTGACGCTGGGGGGGCTGATCGGTTCAGCCGCGATGTGGATCCTGGTCGGCAGCCTGATCGAGACTGCCGAAGAGGCCGGGTTCGCCACCGGCTGGCAGGTGCCGCTTGGGACGGATGTGGTCCTGTGCTTTCTGGTCGCGCGTGCGGCCTTCGGTCCGGGGCATCCGGCGCTGCATCTTCTGCTCCTTCTCACCATCGCCACCGACATATCGGCCCTGATCGTTGCGGGCCTGACCCAGCCTGACCTGACGTTGCGGCCGGCCTGGCTTTTGCTGCCTGCCGCAGCAGGCCTGATCACCTGGGCACTTTACGGTCGCACCCCGGCCCCCGACGCGCCGGAACGCGCGCGGCGCGCGGGTCAGCAGCTTTGGCCCTATGTCGTTGCGGGCCTTGCCTCGTGGATCGGCGTTGCGGCCTCGGGGCTACCAGCGGTCCTTGGCCTTTTGCCGGTGATCCCCGCCATTGCCCATGCCGACCGCAGTTTCGGCCTGTTCGCCGAGGTCGAAGAGTCCCTGAGCGACCCCCTGAACCGGTTGAGCCATGCCTTGGTCTGGCCCCTGACGGGCATTCTTTTCCTCTTCGGGCTGACCCGGGGCGGGATCGACCTGTCGGCCTTCGCACCGACCACGGTGACCACCCTTGCAGCCCTCTGGCTGGGACGGCCCCTTGGCATGCTGGTCATCGGCCTTGGCCTTGCCGCGACCCTGGGGCTGCGGCTGCCGCCCGGCATCACCTTGCGCGACATCCTGCGGGTCACGGTGATCATGGCGATGGGCTTCACTGTCCCGGTTCTCAGCCTGGAAGGCGCCCTTCCCGGGGGCGCGATGCAAGAGGCGGCGCGACTTGGGCTTGCGCTCAGCCTGCTCGCCGGACCGCTGGCGCTGCTGCTGAAGCCTGCCATGGTCCCGGACACGTCCGCGTGACCCGGCACGTGACCCTGCGCTGCCCCCTGCCGATCCCCTGCGCTGGCCCTTTAAAGGCCACAAACCGGATGTTAACGATATGCCCGTAGGCATAACGAAGACGCCCCGCGAATGGGTGCCGAGGCTTTAGATGATCGAGTTCCGCGGAGTATCGAAATCGTTCTGGACCGGAACGCAGCGCAAGGTGATCCTTGACCGCGCCTCGTTTCGCGTCGATCTGGGCAATTCGATGGGAATTCTCGCCGGCAACGGCACCGGCAAGACCACGATCATCAACATGATGGCCGGTCTGGAAAAGCCCGACGAAGGCACGATCAAGAAAACCTCGCGCGTGTCGTTTCCGCTGGGCTTCATGGGGGGAGTGGTCAACAAGCACTCCGCCAAGGAAAACTGCCGCTACATCGCCCGGCTTTACGGCCTTGACCCCGACTATGTTGAAAGCTTCTGCCGCTGGGTCTGTGGTCTTGGCGAATACTTTGAAATGCCGCTTGCCACCTACTCCTCGGGGATGCGCGGGCGGTTCTCGTTCTCGCTTCTCCTCTCGATCGAGTTCGACATCTATCTCATCGACGAAGGGATGCCCGCCACCGCCGATGTCGAATTCAATCGCAAGGCAGGCAATATCCTGCAAGAGCGTCTGAAGAATGCCACCGTCATCATCGTCTCGCACTCGCCCAAGACGCTGGAAAGGTTCTGCCGTTCGGCTGCTGTGCTGAAGAATGGCAAACTCTATCAGTTCGAGACCCTCGAAGAAGCGAAACGCCTCTATGACTACGACTCCTAAAGCTGCGCGCTACAACACCCGCCGGATCGAACGCCCCGCCCTCCCCGGCGAGCCGGACGACAGTGGCCAGCTTTTCGACACGCAGGACGACGGTTTCGCCGGTTTCGATTTCCGCAAGCCCGAGGATCGCCCCGACGCTGCTGGAGCCAAGCCACCCAGCCCCCCCGATCCAGCCACCCGTGCAGAGGACCCCGATCCCGTGACCAGTTCCGCTTCTGCCGAACCCGCGCCCGAGGCGACGCCCGCACCGGTGCGAAAGGCCACGACGCCCGCCGAAATCGCCGCCGTCAACGCCGCCATTGCGACCGAAGGGCTGACTTCGCGCCAGCTGCGCCGGGCGGTCCTGATCGCGCAGAAAAACCGGCTGGAGCCAACGTCGGAATTCGATGCCGTGCGTCTCTTGCGCGAGGCAGGGGTTGATCCCTTCTCGCGCGCGTCGATCCTGCGCGTGGTCACGTCCGACCCCGAACCTGATCCGGTGGTCGCCCCCGACCCCGATGCGCTGTCCGAACCCGGACCCACCGGGCGTGAGCTTGCCCGTCTGCCCGGTGACTCGGTTCAGCTGCCAAAGAAGATAAAGCCCGCGCAGCTTCCGTCGACCGAACAGCGGGCCGAGGTGAACCAGGCCGCCGAAATCCTGCGGATGCAGCAGGACATCGTCCGGCGGCGGCGGCGCAGGCTTGCGCTCCTGGCAGCCCGGCTGTTCGCCTTTGTGTTCCTGCCGACGTTCCTGGCCGGCTGGTATTTCTACCGGGTCGCGACGCCGATGTATTCGGTCCGCTCTGAATTCGTCATCCAGCAGGCCGGTCCTGCAGCCGGCGGGCAATTGGGCGGGCTTCTGTCTGGCACCACCTTTGCCACGTCGCAGGATTCGATTGCCGTGCAAGGCTACCTGCAATCGCGTGAGGCGATGGGGCGGCTTGACGCCGACCTTGGTTTCCGCGCGCATTTCCAGGACAAGGCCATCGACCCGTTGCAGCGCATGGACGACGGCGCCACGCTGGAAGCGGCCTACCGGGTCTACCGCAAGTTCCTGAAGATCTCGTTCGACACGACCGAAGGCATCATACGGATGGATGTGATGGCCGCCGATCCGAAGATCGCGGCGGAATGGTCCAAGCAGCTGATCACCTATGCCGAAGAGCAGGTTGACCATCTGACCAGTCGCCTGCGGTCCGACCAGATGCGCGATGCCCAGGAACGCTATGATCTTGCGCAGACCAAGCTGACGGAATCGCAACGCAACCTCATAGAGTTGCAGGAAAAATTCAAGATCATCTCCTCCGAGACCGAGGTCGGGCTTATCGTGGGCCAGATCAGCGGGCTGGAAAACCAGATCACTTCGGAACGGCTTGCGCTGGCGCAGATGGAATCCAACGCCGAGCCGAACCAGGCCCGGATGGAGCCGATCAAGCGACGGGTCGCGACGCTGGAAGCCGAGGTCGCCGACCTGCGCTCCAGACTGACCGAGGATACCGCCTCTGCGACCAGTCTGGCTGAAATCCAGGGCGAACTTCTGGTGGCGCAATCGAACCTGAACACCCGGCAGATGATGATGGCCCAGGCGCTTCAGTCGATGGAAAACTCGCGCGTCGAGGCGAACCGCCAGGTCCGCTATCTGTCGCTGTCGGTCAGCCCGATCCCACCGGACGAACCCACCTACCCCCGCGCGTTCGAAAGCACTCTGGTGACCATGTTGATCCTGTTCGGGATTTACCTCATGGTCTCGATGACTGCCGCGATCCTGCGGGAACAGGTCTCGTCGTAAGGGCGCACGCATGAAGGATGTCTCGATCGGCGGGTTGACCGTCGGCAATCACCGCCCGCTTCTGGTGATCGCCGGGCCGTGCCAGCTGGAAAGTCTGGACCACGCCCAGATGATCGCGGGAGCGCTGGCGCAGGCCTGTGCCGCCGTCGGCGCGCAATACGTGTTCAAGGCCAGCTACGACAAGGCCAACCGCACTTCGCTTTCGGGCAAGCGCGGCATGGGAATGGACGCAGGGCTGAAGGTGCTTCAGGCCGTCCGTGCCATGGGGATGCCGGTCCTGACCGACTTCCATGAACCCGGTCAGGCGGCCGCGGTCGCCTCGGTCGTGGACGTGTTGCAGATCCCCGCGCTTTTGTGCCGCCAGACCGACCTTCTTATTGCCGCTGGCGAGACGGGGGCCGTGGTCAACGTCAAGAAGGGCCAGTTTCTGGACCCTGCGGGCATGGCGAACGTCGCGCAGAAGATCGCGTCCACTGGGAATGACCGCATCATGCTGACTGAACGCGGCACGACGTTTGGCTACAATGCCCTTGTCGCCGACATGCGCGCGCTGCCGATCATGGCCCGCACCGGCTATCCGGTGATCATGGACGCAACCCATGCCGTCGCCTTTCCCGGGGGCTTGGGCGATAGTTCCGGCGGCCAGCGGGAATTCGCCCCGGTCCTTGCCCGCGCCGCTGTATCTATTGGCATCGCGGGGGTGTTTCTGGAAACCCATCAAGCCCCCGACACCGCCCCCTCCGACGGCCCCAACATGATCCCGCTCGCGCAGATGCCCGCGCTGATCGCCAGCCTGATGGCCTTCGACCGCCTCGCCAAGGCCGACCCGATCCGGG
>JANMGI010000627.1:0-5020 GCA_031374565.1 Paracoccaceae bacterium
CGCGTGCTGAATGATGCAGGTGAGGCCGATGCACTGGTGACTTCGATGCAATCAGCGCCCTCAGGGCTGCTGCGCGTGTCGGTTGCCACAGATTTCGGCGTGAACCTGTTGTCGCCGATCCTGGGGGATTTCCTGCTGGAATACCCCGACATCACTGTGAACATGGTGCTGAACAACCGCTACGTCGAGCTGATCAGCGAAGGCTTCGACATGGCGATTCGGGTGGGCGAACTGGAGGATTCTTCGCTCCGCGCCCGGAAGCTGACCGAAACCACCAAGCGGATGATCGGCGCGCCTCGCTATTTCCAGAAATTCGGGCGGCCGCAGAAGATCGACGATCTGAACGACCACAAGCTTCTGCACTATTCCAACCAGGCCAACGGCAACGTCTGGAAGATCACGGCACCGTCGGGTGAAAAGCGGCAGGTCCGGTCGGTCGGCTGGCTGACGGTGAACGACGGGCAAAGCCTGTTGAACGCCGCGGTATCGGGCCTTGGCATCGCTTACCTGCCGTCGTTCCTTTATGCGGATGCGATGCGGCAACGGCTGGTCGAGGAAGCGATTCCTGGTCTTCCGGTTGAGACGCTTGGCATCTACGCGGTCTATCCGCCGGGCCGGTTCACCCAGCCCAAGGTGCGGGCTTTCATCGATTTCCTGGCGCGGCGCTATGCCGACAAGGGCCCCGACAACTGGTGACGGCCTTCCCCCCTTGGGTCGTCTAGCGGGTCGAAGTGACAATCACTTCGACCCGTCTGTTTTTCTGCCGACCTTCGTCGGTCTGATTCGTTGCGCGCGGGGCAAGGAAACCCACACCCTTGGCGGCAACGCGGGCGGGATCGACGCTGTAGGTGTCGATCAGCACCTTGGCCACCGCTTCAGCGCGGCGTTCTGACAGGGCAACGTTGGCGGCCAGGCTGCCCGAAGCGTCGGTATGACCGACAAGGGCAATGGTGCCGTCCGGGTTTGCCTTAAGCCAATCGGAAACGGCGGCGAGCGAAGGATAATCGCCTGTGGTCAGGGTTGCGGCACCGCTGGCGAAGACCAGATCGTCAAGCACCGCCGCCCCGACTGCATCCAGCGCAGCCGAGATGCCGGACGCAGGGGCAGTTGCGTCGACGCCACGCGGCACGTCCACATCGTTCAGGTCGACCGGCGTTTCAACCGGTGTCGCAGGCAACGGGGCATCGCTGACGCGGGTGACCTGCACATAGGCCGCGCCCGCACTGCGGCTGACGAGGATCGAGACAGCTGCGCCCTTGGCTTGCGCCGAAAGGAATCGGAAATCGCCAAGATCGACATGCATGTCGGGTTCCGGCATCACGTCGGTGTTGAAGCGAAAGTCAAAGCCGCCACAGGTGCGGGCTTCGCATTCAAAAATGACCTCGTAACCAGCGGCAAGGATCTGGTCGCGCAGGGGTAATAGGATGGCAAGTGTGGTGACACCCGGAGCGTCAAGGCGGAAGGCACGCTGATCCAATGCCCCCTCGACCTGCCGCGCGGGAACGGTGGTCCCGTCAAACGCTGCGGTCGGAAGGGCATAGCTGCCGGGTAACGCGCTGCGGTTTTGCTCGGACAACACCTTGGCGGGAAGATCCAGCGTCAGCGCAGCGACGGGGCCTGCCAAAACGGCAGCCAGAGCAAGGAAGAGGAGGATGGCCTTCGGCACTGCCCGTCGCTTTCCGCGATCATTTCATTCGGTAGTGATACTGTCCCACACATTCCATGCCAAGGCGAGTGTAGAGCGCCCGCGCGGCGGCGTTTTGCCGGGTGACGACAAGGGATAGCCGGGTGGCACCCTGTTCGGCAGCCCAGTTTGCGGCGGCGATCAGCAGCGTCTGTCCCAAGCCCTGACGGCGCTGCGACGGCTGAACCTCAAGCGCGTGGACCATGGCGTCGGGCCCGTGGCAGGCGACGAACGCCACTCCGGCGGGGCGGTCGGCGATCCGGCCCAGAATGGCGGCTTTTGGCCCGGTTGCGCGGTCCATCACAGCGATGCGGGCCGGGCCGATGCCGCCTTCGGCCCAGATCGAACGGGCGATCTCAAGCGGCGGCCAATGCGGAAAGGTGGAAAGATGTGGCAGCTCACCCGTCAGCTGGGCGACGGGCGCCGCATAGGCGACGACGGGATCTAAGATCCGCCAACCAAGTCTGTCCAGGGCAGCATCAAGCGCTTCATCCCCCGCACGGATCAGGAAAAGCGGATCAGCCATCGCGGTTTCGGCGGCGATGAGGTCTTCGGGTTCGAATGGCCCGCCAACACTTGCGGCCGAGACGCGCTTGCCACCCCCACGCCCGTCGCGCAGGGCAAAGGGGCCCACTTTCCAAGAACGGGCAGGTGGCCAGGTGGCCTCCATCACGTCGGCAAGGGTTTCCGGCGTCATCCGAAAAGCCGGGTCAGCTTGACCATCGCCTGATCCAGACGCCCCGGATCGGTGCCACGGACCACAAGATTGGTGCCGTGTGCGCCATTCTGGATGAAGGGGTAAGATCCCATGGACAGATCGGGATACTCGGCGGCGAGCGCGCCGAAGGGACCGGCAATCTCGCCCTCGCCCCGGTTCACCCGAAGGGACTGCGATAGCAGTGGCTGGCCGCCGGTAAGCTTGGGAAGGACCGAAGCGACCATTGCTTCGAAAATCTTCGGCACCCCGGCCATGACGTGCACATTGCGCAAGCTGAAGCCCGGCGCAATAGAGACCGGGTTGTCGATCAGCGCCGCCCCGTCCGGGATGCGGGCCATGCGTTGGCGGGCCTCGTTGAAGGGCAGGCCAGACCGGTCGTAATGCGCTTGAAGCAACGCCATAGCGTCGGGACGGTGGCTGATCTTCGCCCCCATCGCCTCGGCCACGGCGTCGGCGGTGATGTCGTCATGCGTGGGACCGATCCCGCCGCTGGTGAAGAGATGTGTATACTTGGCTGAAAGTGCGCGTACGGCGTCGACGATTTCCAAGTGGACGTCGGCCACGATGCGCGCTTCGCCCAGTGTGATGCCGACCCGCGTAAGTTCCCCGGCCAGAAAGTGCAGGTTCGAATCGCGGGTGCGCCCGGAAAGGATTTCATCGCCAATCACCAGAATGGCCGCAGTCGGATTGGTCATGGCCGGTCTCTCCTGATCACACCTGTGGGTATAGCCGCGCAGGCTGGGGTTTCAAACCCCGACCTCTGGCCAATTCTGCGCAACGATCTTATGTAGGAGCGAAGGAGAGCGGCTTTGGACGACATGCGCGCAAGGATCACCAAGGATGGCATCCGCATCTACGAGGATGCGGATTTTGTCGGTATGCGCACTGCCGGGCGGATCGCGGCAGAGATTCTGGACGCCGTGGCGCCGCTGGTTGTGGCGGGGGTTACCACCACCGAGCTGGACGATTTCATCGTGGCCGAGATCAAGCGGCATGGCGTGACTTCGGCCACCATCGGCTACAAGGGCTACAAGCACGCGTCGTGCATTTCGGTGAACCACGTCGTCTGTCATGGCATTCCGGGGCCGAAGGTTCTAATGGATGGCGACATCCTGAACATCGATGTCACGGTGATCGTCGATGGCTGGTTCGGCGACACCAGCCGGATGTATGTGGCGGGCCAACTGGCGCGCAAAGCCGAACGACTGATCGAGGTCACGCATGAAGGCCTCATGCGCGGCATTGCGGCGGTGAAGCCGGGCAACACCTTTGGTGACATCGGGTTCGCGATCCAGTCCTACGTCGAAGCGCAGCGGATGTCCGTGGTGCGCGACTTCTGCGGCCACGGATTGGGCCGGGTCTTCCACGCGCCGCCGAACGTGCTGCACTATGGCCGCTCAGGGTCGGGTCCGGTGCTGGAGGAAGGCATGTTCTTCACCATCGAACCGATGGTAAACCTTGGTCGGCCCGAAACGAAGGTTCTGGCCGACGACTGGACGGCGGTGACCCGGGACAAGTCGCTGTCCGCGCAGTTCGAACATTCGGTCGGGGTCACAGCCACGGGCTGCGAGATTTTCACCCTGTCCCCTTCGCGCAAATTCCACCCGACTTGGGGTTAGGAACCAAAATCCTTGAGCAAGGATTTTGACAAATTTCTTCCTAAAGAAATTTAGGTCTTAAATCCCCGCGTACCACTCGTATCCCCGGTCGGCCCAGTAACTACCTTTGCCGGTTCCAAGATTCACCAGGCTGTCGGTCAGCTCGATGGTGTGGACGTACTTCGCCATCTTGTAGCCAAGCTGCCGCTCCACCCGCAGTCGCAGGGGGGCGCCATTGGCCACCGGCAAAGGCGCGCCGTTCATCGCATAGGCCAGAATCGTCTGGGGGTGATAGGCGTCGATCAGGTCAATGCTTTCATAGTAGAAAACCTCACCCGACAGCCCGCGCTCGATGGCGTCGAAGCAGTGGAAGACTGCATATCTTGCGGTCAGTTTCGGTTTCGCCAGCTCAAGGACGGTCCCCAGCGGCACGCCCTGCCACTTGGCGATGCAGCTCCAGCCCTCGACGCAGTCATGCCGGGTGATCTGGGTGCGCGAGGGCAGCGCCGAAAGATCAACCAGCGACAGGGTCTGCGGGGTGTCGACGAGGCCGGTTACGGTCAGCCGATAGTCGCCAAAGCCGTTGTCTGCCATCTTGCGATAGTCATCACTGTCAGGATCAGTTGACCCATTCGGACGCTGGCCTTGCCGGATGTCCGCATCGGTGAACTCTGGTGCCAGTCGATCACCGATCAGAGCACGTTGCGCGGCATGGGTCAGGCCTTCATGACTGGCGAAAAACCGGCGCAGCGTGCTGTCGCGGTCTGTCGCGCTGTCAAAGACCTTGCAGCCGGACAGCGCCAGTGCCGCCCCGCCAAGAAGAAGTTTGCGACGATCAAGCATCTCCATCTCCCTTCGGTTCTCCATCAGTGCGATACCAGCCGGTCAGGATCGACCGCATTTCGTTCAGGGGCCCCGCAAGCAGGATCATCGCCATATGGACGACGAAGAAGCCGATCAGCGCGACCATGGTCAGGAAGTGGATCGCCCGCGCGGTCTGGCGGCCCTGGAACAGGTCCA
>JANMGI010000647.1:0-4662 GCA_031374565.1 Paracoccaceae bacterium
TGTACTGACCCAAGCCAGACCCTTTGGGCCGCACCCTTGCCGGGGCGCGGCCTTCGCTTTATGACCGCCCGCTGTAACCTTTAGGACCGATCCGCCATGCGCGCCGAAACCCAAGGCAATATCGAAGCCATCGAGAAGACCCTGAAGCTTCTGGCCCAGCGGATGGATTGGGAAACCGCGCCGCATCGGCTGGAAGAGTTCGATGCGATGATCGAATCCCCTGACCTGTGGAACGACCCGGTCAAGGCGCAGAAGCTGATGCGCGAGCGGCAGGCGCTGATGGACGCGGTCGGGGCGTATCGGTTGATTGCCGGCGGGTTGAAGGACAATGTCGAACTGATCGAGCTGGGCGAGGCCGAAGGCGACGCCGCGATCGTGACTGAGGCCGAAGCAGCGCTTGGCGAATTGGTCAAGATCGCTGCGGGCAAAGAGCTTGAGGCCCTGCTGGACGGCGAGGCGGACAGCAACGACACCTTCCTTGAGATCAACGCTGGTGCCGGTGGCACCGAAAGCTGCGATTGGGCGTCAATGCTGGCGCGGATGTATGTTCGCTGGGCCGAAAAGCGCGGCTTCACGGTGGAGTTGCAGTCGGAAAGTGAAGGCGACGGGGCAGGGATCAAGTCGGCCTCCTACAAGATTTCCGGCAAGAACGCCTACGGCTGGCTGAAGACCGAGGCCGGGGTGCACCGTCTGGTCCGCATCTCGCCCTACGATTCAGCGGCGCGTCGGCATACCTCGTTCTGTTCGGTCTGGGTCTATCCGGTGGTGGACGACAACATCGAGATCGAGGTTCAGGACAAGGACATCCGCATCGACACTTACCGGTCGTCGGGCGCGGGGGGCCAGCACGTCAACAAGACCGACTCGGCGGTGCGGATCACGCACTTTCCGTCCGGGATTGTGGTGACGTCGTCGCTGAAGTCGCAACACCAGAACCGCGACATCGCGATGAAGGCGCTGAAAAGCCGCCTATACCAGCAAGAGCTGGACAAGCGGAACGCGGCCATCAACGAGGCGCATGAAAACAAGGGCGATGCGGGCTGGGGCAACCAGATCCGGTCCTATGTTTTGCAGCCCTACCAGATGGTCAAGGACCTGCGCACCGGGCACGAGACGTCGGATACCTCGGGCACACTGAACGGCGATCTTGACGGGTTCATGGCAGCGACGCTTGCGCTGCAAGCCTCGGGCACGAAACGCGGCGATTTCGCTGACGTGGATTGAGGGCAAAGCGTCGCCAGCCCGATAGTTTTTGCCAGCATCGAGCGAGCGTGCTACCATCACATTTATTTGATGGAGGAATACATGCGCAGTTTGACCCTTGCTGGAACTTTTATTCTCGTTCTGAGCGGATGCATACCGATGATGCCGATGGCGTCCCAAAACCCTGGCGCGATGGGCCCGCAGGGGATCACAGCGGAAAACTGTGCCAAATATCGTGCGCAGTTGATTTCTGTCGGTTCCACACCTGAAGTTGCTGCGATGCAGGCGCGGGGCGTCGGCTGCCCGGGTTAATCCTGTCGACCGCAGGATCGCGTCCTATCCTGCGCCGATAAAAAAAACGGGCACCGGAGATGGCTCCGATGCCCGTCCTTGTAAGAAATTACCGCGTCCGCTTATTCGGCGTCGCCAGCCGGGGCCGGGGTGTCGAGACGGACGGTCCCGGCAGGGCTGCGACCGTTCGACAGTGGGTCTTCCTGACGCTGGACCGAACCTTCGAAATGCGCGCCGGATTCAATCGCGATGGTCTTGTGGATGATGTCGCCTTCGACCTTGGCGGTCGAGGTGAGGCGGACCTTCAGGCCGCGGACGCGACCGATCACCCGGCCATTCACAACGATGTCGTCGGCCACGATTTCGCCGCGGATGGTGGCGCTCTCGCCGACGGTCAGAAGATGGGCGCGGATGTCGCCTTCAACGGTGCCTTCAACCTGGATGTCCCCCGTGGTCCGCAGGTTGCCAACGACCGTCAGGTCGGACGACAGCACCGAAGCAGTGGCCTTGCCCTTGGGGGCCGAGGGGGTGAAATCCATGGTCGGTTTGGTCATCGGGGTCTCCGGGGCTTTGGGCTTCTCGGCTTCAGCCTTGGGGCCGGGCTCGTTGATGCGGCTCTTAGAAAACATTCTTCGCTGCCTTTATGAAGGTCATCGGATTGACTGCGGTTCCGCTGAGGCGGATCTCGTAGTGAAGGTGGGTGCCGGTGGACCGGCCTGAATTGCCCATATCACCGATCCGGTCGCCGCGCGATACCCTTTGTCCAACCTCGACCCGGGTTGCCGACAAGTGGCCATAGCGGGTCTCAACCCCGAAGTCGTGCTTGATCTTGATCAGACGGCCATAGCCGTTCTCCCAGCCGGCGTAGGTGACAACACCGTCTGCGGTGGCATAGATCGGGGTGCCGTAGGCGCTTGCCAGGTCGGTGCCTTCGTGCATCCGGCGGCCTGCGCCCTTGGGGTCGTTTCGGGTGCCAAAGCCGCTGGTCCAGCGAAAGCTGTCCCTCACCGGCATTGCGAACGGCAGCTTGAATGCCGCAATCCGGTACATGTTCATTTTGTCCAGCCCGCCCAGAATGGCGTTGGCGCGCAGCTCTTCCGCCGAGGGTGCTCCCCCCGAGGAAGAGAAGGTGATCGGCGTCAACGGGCCGCCCTGACCGGAATAGCCATCACGCACCGCGCCTATCAGGTCGTCGGGCGACATGCCTGCTTCGCGGAACATTTTGTCCAGAGGCTCGACCGACACGGTCAGCGCCTCTTCCAGCTTGGTGAAGATCGCATCGTTGCGCAGTTCCATCGCATCCTTTTCGGCAGCGACTTCGCGGGCCTCTTCACGCGCTGCATCGGCGCTGGCGAGGACTTCGTTGCGTTCTTCGGCGGCGTCGCCCAAGGCGCCGGTCAGAAATTCAAGCGTCGCCACGGTATCCTTGGCGCGGCCCATTTCGGTGACCCCGCCAGCCTGCGCGTTCAGGGCCAAGGTCACGCGCTCAGCCTCGATCCGGGCGGTGTCGCGTTCAGAGATGGTTCCGCGCAACGTGTCCTGGATCGCCTCGATCCCGGTTTCCAGCTCGCGCCGCCGGTCTTCGGAGGCAAGCAAGCGTTCCTGCATGTCCGACACCTGTTCGAGCGCCACGTTGAAACGCTCCTGCGCCCGTGCGGCCTCCTCTGCGCGCAAATCACGGTCGGAGGACAGGGCGTTCAGCCGTTCTTCGTACAGCGCCTGCTGGCGGACCGACTGTTCGCGCGCCGACCCGGCCCCGATGCTGTCCATCATGATCAGCGCGGTCGCGACAATGGTCCAGGCCAAGGCCAAAGTGCCACCGACCAGCGCGATGATCTGGGTGGCGGGCCGAAGCCGGATGAACCGGGTCTCGGTATCCGATTTCAGAAACAGTCGTTGTTCGGGAAAATGGCGTTCCAGACTTTGGTGGAACCGATAGGCGAGGCGATTCAGCACGTTGGGGTCATCCGTTCCTAGCCATGGCAGTGGCTTCGCTACGTTACCCCAAGGCGAAAGACCCCAGGCTTGGAACTGATTACCCACCTCGTTTCAGGGTCGCAACAATTTTGACCCCAACCGGGGTTTTTCCGCGCGGGACAGGGTGTTTATCGGCAAGAAACCGCCGATTACCGGACGTCTTCGGCCAGTGGCCAGTAGAAGTCTGGCGGAAGGCCAGCATCGGCGCGCTTTTCTTCATTGAAGGGCGGTTTCAGCGATCCGGGAAAGTGGCTGCGGACAAGGGCATGGAAGACTTCTTTCGGATCGGTCCCGTCGCGTCCGCACAGCCAGTTGAACCACTTCGAGCCATAAGCGACGTGGGCAACTTCTTCGGCATAGATCACCTCCAGCGCCTGAAGCGCCTGGGTTTCGCCATGCTTGCGAAAAACCTCGATCATGCCGGGGGTGACATCCAGGCCGCGGGCTTCCAGCACCATCGGCACGACGGCAAGGCGGGCGTGCAGATCGTGCGCGGTATCCTCTGCCGCCCGCCACATGCCGGCATGGGCGGGAAGCGCACCGTAGTGGCTGCCCATCGCTTCAAGACAATCGCAGATCAGGTTGAAATGCTTGGCTTCCTCGTCTGCGGCCTTGACCCAGTCATCGTAAAAGCCCGTCGGCATCGGTGTGTCGGTGAAGCGGGCGATCAGGTCCCAGTGCAGGTCGACCGCGTTCAGTTCAATATGCGCGACCGCATGCAGCAGGGCGATACGGCCCTCGGGGCTGCCGGGGCGGCGGCGGGGAACGTCCTTAGGCGACAGAAGTTCGGGCTTGCCTGGCCGGGCCGGGAAGTCCGGCGGCGCGGCCCGCCCTATGGCAACGGGCTGGCCTGCCGCGCGGGCGGCGAGCCAACGGGCGGCATGGGCGCGGCCAAGCGCGGTCTTGGCGCGACCGTCGGCGGTGGTCAGCACTTCCAATGCCATCTCTGCCAGGCTTTGCGTCATCCGGTCGCCCCCCCCCAAAGCCTTCGAAGACTTTTGCAAATTCCTTCGAAGGAATTTGGGCTTTGTGTCACAGCGCCTTGGCTGCCGCCAGAACCTCATCGGCGTGGCCCTTGACGCTGACCTTGTTCCAGACCTTCGCCACCTTGCCCGTCCCGTCGATCAGGACCGTCGTCCGCTCGATCCCCATGTAGGTCTTGCCATACATGCTTTTCTCCAGCCAGACGCC
>JANMGI010000652.1:0-2288 GCA_031374565.1 Paracoccaceae bacterium
GTCATGGCCCTGACCCGCACCGAATCCTGCGTGCATGAACGTGTGGGCAGCTACCTTGACTACCGAACCGGCTCATTCGCTTCGATGGTTCTTGGTCCGGAAATCGATCTGCGAATTTTCGCGAAGCATTGGGTCCACGCCTTCGCAGTCGAAGAGTCGACCGAAGACGGCCCGAAGCGCAGCCTGCAAGTCTTCGACGCCGCGGGTGATGCTGTCCACAAGGTCCACCTCAAGCCACAGTCGAACCACGCGCTCTGGCCGGATCTTCTGGTCAACATGCGGCTTTCAGATCAGCCGCAAAGCCTTGCTCTGTCGCCCCGCCTTCCGACCGAGCCTGCCAAGGCCGACAGTCATGCCGCCCCTGCGCTGCGCGGCGCCTGGGACGCGATGACCGACACGCACCAGTTCTTCAACCTTGCAAAGACCCACGGCATGAACCGGCTGGGCGCCTACCGGGTTGCGGGGGTCCCGTATGTTCAAAGGCTGGAACCAGAAGCCGTGACCCAGACGCTGTCGAAAGCCGCCGAAGCTGCCATTCCGGTGATGATTTTCGTCGGCAATCCAGGCTGCATCCAGATTCACGGCGACAAGGTCGAGAAGATCGTCCAGATGGGACCCTGGATCAACGTCATGGACCCGCGCTTCAACCTGCACCTGCGCGCCGATCACATCGCCGAGGTCTATGCGGTCTGGAAGCCCACCCGCACCGGCGACGTCTTCAGCGTCGAGGCCTTCGCGGCAGATGGCGGGCTGATCCTGCAAATCTTCGGCTATCGCAAGGACACTTCGGCAGAGCCGTGGAACGCGCTGGTTCAGGCGCTGCCCCGGATGGAAGAGGTGTTGGCATGATCCGCGCTGCTTTCCTTGCCCTTTGTCTTGCATCAGCCGCATCTGCCGAAGACGCGGCCAGGGTCATCACCCTTGGTGGTTCGGTCACCGAAATCGCCGTCGCGCTTGGTGCCCGTGACCGGATCATTGCCCGTGACACCACATCCAACTGGCCGGAAGACATTCAGGCGCTGCCGGACGTGGGCTACATCCGCGCTCTTTCACCCGAGAACGTCCTTGCCTTGAACCCAGGACTGATCGTCGCCGAAGGTGACGCCGGTCCACCCGAGGCGGTGGATGTTCTTGAAGCTGCCGGTATTCCCTTCATCCTTGTGCCAGAGGCGACCGATCTTTCCGGCATCATCGCCAAGATTAGTGCCGTTGCCGCAGCGCTGAACCTTGCCCAAGAAGGCGCGGTGCTTGCAGCAGAGGTTCAGGGCAAACTTGACGCGGCCCAGACCCGAGCCGCAGCTGTCACCACACCAAAGCGCGTGCTTTTCGTCCTGTCCCTGCAAGGCGGTGGTGTGATGGCCGGGGGTGAGGGAACCGAGGCCGAAGGCATCATCCGGCTGGCCGGGGGCGTGAACGCCGCGACCGGCTTCACCGGGTACAAGCCGATGACGGACGAAGCGATTCTGGCGGCAGAGCCCGATGCGATCCTGATGATGGACCGTGAGGGTGACATGGCCATCGACAATGCAGTTGTGTTGGCGCAGCCCGCGCTGTCGCAGACCCCGGCGGCGCAGTCGGCAACGATCATCCGCATGGACGGCATGCTGCTTCTGGGCTTCGGCCCCCGCACACCCGAGGCGGCAGACCTGCTTTACGGTGCCCTTTACGGCAGCAAGGGCTGATCGATGCTCTCGATTTCGACCCCACTTGCGACTTTCCGCCGTCGGCCTGCCCGGTCGACGGTGACCATCGCCCTTGCCGGTCTTGTGCTGATCGTCTCTTTCCTGTCGCTGACCAGTGGCGCGGCAGGCCTTGGGGCGAATGATCTTGCCTTGGCACTTCTGGGTGACGGGCTGTCGGCCCGCGATCAGGTCGTCCTTTACGACATCCGCCTACCCCGCCTTGCGCTTGGGCTTGCGGTCGGCGCGGCGCTGGCGGTTTCAGGCGTGCTGCTTCAAGGCCTGTTCCGCAATCCGCTGGCCGATCCCGGCATTGTCGGCGTCTCTGCCGGTGCCGGGCTTGGGGCGGTGCTGGCCATCGTTCTTGGTGGGCTTCTGCCGCTTGGCCTTGCCGCCACGCTTGGCCCGTCCCTTGTTTCCGTTGCCGCCGGTCTTGGCGGCTGGGTCACCACGCTGCTGCTTTACCGTATCGCCACCAACGGCAGGCGCACCGATGTCGCGTTGATGCTGCTGGCTGGCATCGCCCTTGCCGCCCTGGCCGGGGCCGCGACCGGGGGCCTGACCTACATCGCCGATGACCGGCAACTGCGTGACCTGACGTTCTGGAGC
>JANMGI010000723.1:0-1700 GCA_031374565.1 Paracoccaceae bacterium
CCGCCCGCGCGAAGATATGCGAGGAGTTCGGGCTGGACGTGCCCGGTCCGCTGGCCATTGTCGTCAGCCGTCTGACGGACCAGAAGGGCATCGATCTTTTGCCCGCCGTGATCCCGGAGTTCGTCCTGGGCGGGGGCGGGCTGATCGTGCTTGGCTCGGGCGATCCGGGCATGGAAGGCGCGATGCGGAACCTTGCAGCCCGCTTTCCGGGGCGGGTTGCAGTGCGGATCGGCTATGATGAAGGGCTGAGCCACCGGCTTTTTGCCGGGGCTGACGCGGTGCTGGTCCCCAGCCGGTTCGAGCCTTGCGGCCTGACCCAGATGTATGGCCTGCGGTATGGCACCTTGCCGGTCGTGTCGCTGGTCGGCGGGCTGGCCGATACGGTGATCGGCGCTTCCCCGGCGACGCTGGCGGCAGGGGCTGCGACCGGTGTGACCTTCCATCCAGTCGACACCCTGGCCTTCGGACAGGCGATGGCGCAGCTTCTGGACCTTCACCGCCAGCCGAAGCTTTGGGCCAAGCTGCGCGCCAATGCGATGGCGCATCCGGTTGGGTGGGAGACCTCTGCCGCGGCTTATGCCAGCCTTTACGAAAGGCTGACGGCGTGACACCCCAGGTCGTCTCGCTGCCCGCCCGGCTGCAAGGCCATGCGGTCAGCCCCGGTCGCCCCTGGCCGATGGGGGCAAGCCTGACCGGCGACGGGGTGAATTTCGCGGTCTTCTCGGCCCATGCCGAACGGATCGAGCTGTGCCTTTTTACCCCGGACGGCCGCAAGGAACTGAGCCGCATTCCCATCATCGAACGCGATGGCGACATCTGGCACATCCATGTGGGCGGGCTGACAGTCGGCACGGTCTACGGCTTTCGCGCCCACGGGCCTTACGCACCAGAGCAGGGGCACCGCTTCAACCCGAACAAACTGCTCATCGACCCCTACGCCCGCACGCTGGAAGGCCGGCTGAAATGGTCCGACGCACTGATGGGCTACAAGATTGGCAGTCCGCGCGGTGACCTGAGTTTCGACACCCGTGACAGTGCCTTTGCCGTGCCGAAGGCCGTGGTGACCGATGCGTCTTTCACCTGGGGGAATGACCAATCGCCCCGCACGCCTCGCGCGGACACGGTGATCTACGAGGCGCACGTCAAATCGATGACCGCCTTGCATCCCGGCGTCGAGAAGGGCTTGCGCGGTACTTACCTTGGGCTTTCCTCGGACCCGGTGATCGACCATCTGCACAAGCTTGGCGTCACTGCGATCGAACTTCTGCCCGCGCAGGCCTATATCGACGACCGCTTCCTGGTGTCCAAAGGCCTGCGCAACCACTGGGGCTACAACACCCTTGCCTTCTTCGCCCCCGAACCGCGATACATGACCCAGGGCGCGCTGTGGGAATTCCAGACCATGGTGCGCCGTTTCCATACGGCGGGGATCGAGGTGATCCTTGACGTGGTCTACAACCACACTGCCGAGGGCGATGAATGGGGCCCAACGGTCAGTTTCCGGGGCCTCGACAACGCGTCCTACTACCGGCTGACCGGGGCAGGGCGGACCTATGCCAACGATGCGGGTACCGGCAATACGCTGAACCTGACCCATCCGATGGTGCTGCGGATGGTGATGGACAGCTTGCGCTATTGGGTCGAGATGATCCACATCGACGGCTTCCGCTTTGACCTTGCCACCGTGCTTGGGCGCGAGC
>JANMGI010000704.1:0-3320 GCA_031374565.1 Paracoccaceae bacterium
CTCGCATGACAGCGCCACGGGCCTGCACAACGCCCTGACCCGGATCTTCCGCAGCGCCAGCCCCGAAGAACGCCTCAATGTCCTGAAAGCCCACCCCGACCTCGCCGGGAAACTCGCCGCCGCGAAACGCCTGACGCCCGAGTCCACCGCCGAACAGGCCAGCGCCGCCCTCGACGCCATGACCGATGAGGAACGCAGCCTCTTCCAGCGCCTAAACGAAGAGTACGTCGCCAAACATGGCTTCCCCTTCATCATCGCCGTCCGCGACAACACCAGGGCCACCATCCTGACCGCCTTCCAGTCCCGCATAGACAACGACACCGCCACCGAATTCACCACCGCTTGTGCTCAGGTCGAGCGCATCGCGGACCTGCGCCTGAAGGACCAACTGCCATGACCGGCTATTACACACCCCCCGGCGGCCTGCCGCCCCAGACTGCCCTGATGACCCAGCGCGCGGTCTTCACCACCGCCTACGCCTTCATCCCGAAAGGCTGCTTTTCCGACATCGTCACCAGCTACCTTCCCGGCTGGACCCGCACGAAGCTTTGGCTGATCGCGCGGCCCATGTCGGGCTTTGCCGAGACCTTCAGCCAGTACGTGATGGAGGTCGCCCCCGGCGGCGGCTCCGACGCGCCCGATCCCGACACCGGCACCGAGCACTGGCTTTTCTTCACCGGCGGCCTCGCCACCCTCACCATCGACGACACCGGCTACGAGATGGACGCAGGCTCTTACGCCTACCTTCCCCCCGGCACCCGCTGGACCTTTCTCGCCGCAGGCACCCAGCCCGCGCGCTTCCACTGGCTGCGCAAGATCTATGAGCCTGCCCCCGGCACCCCCACCCCCGAAGCCCTGATCATCAACGAACGCGACGTGCCGGTCCGCTGGATGCCCGACACCGGCGAACGCTGGGGGACCACCCGCTTCGTGGAACCCGACGACCTCCGCCACGACGCCCACGTCAACATCGTGACCTTCCAGCCCGGCGGCGTGATCCCGTTCGAGGAAACCCACGTCATGGAACACGGCCTCTACGTTCTTGAAGGCAAGGCCGTCTACAAACTGAACCAGGACTGGGTCGAGGTCGAAGCGGGCGATTTCATGTGGCTTCGCGCCTACTGCCCGCAGGCCTGCTACGCCGCCGGTCCCGGCCCGTTCCGCTATCTTCTCTACAAGGACGTCAACCGCCACGCCAAACTGCGCGGCACAGGCGCTTTCGGCCCGTTGCGCTGATGGCTTGGTCTTTCTCCAAATACTCTGCCGGGGGTCCGGGGGGGGGTCCGGGGGGCGCGAAGCCCTCCGGCGGCCCGCCAAAGGGCGCGCAGCCATGAGAACGCTCACCGCCGAACCCCTGACCGCCGAAGCCTTCGCCCCGTTCGGCGATGTTCTCGACGCCACCGGCGCGCACCGGATGATCAACGCCGGTCTCTGCCGCCGCCACCACGACCGCGCCACGCTGGACTTCGGGGATGCCAGCGCCGGGATCTCGATCTTCCAGGCCGAGCCCCGTGCGCTGCCCTACAGCTTCGACCTGATCGAGCGTCACCCCGACGGCAGCCAGGCCTTCCTCCCCATGACGCAAGCTCCCTTCCTCGTCATCGTTGCGCTGGGTCCGCAGGCAACACCGCGCGCATTCCTTACAAACGGGGCGCAGGGCATCAACCTCTACCGCGCAACCTGGCACGGCGTCCTGACACCGCTTCATGCCCCCGGCCTCTTTGCAGTGGTGGACCGTATCGGTCCCACACCCAACCTTGAAGAACACCGTTTCACCGAAGCGTGGACGGTCCTTGCCCCGTAAAGGGCACCTAACCGGAGCGGGGGATGGGGCCCCCCGCAGACGGCGCGAATACCAACAAGCCCTAAGGGAAAAGGAAACCACCATGACCACGCATCCCGTCGATGAAATCCTGCCACCGCCGAAGCTTTTCGCCCTTGGCCTTCAGCATGTCCTTGTCATGTATGCGGGCGCCGTCGCCGTGCCCTTGATCATCGGCCGCGCGCTGAAACTGGAGCCCGCCGATGTCGCCTTCCTGATCTCGGCCGACCTTTTCGTCTGCGGACTGGCCACACTGATCCAGTCCCTTGGCGCGACGCAATGGTTCGGGATCAAGCTGCCGGTGATGATGGGCGTGACCTTCGCCGCCGTCGGCCCGATGGTCGCCATGGCCAACGCCAACCCCGGCCCCGAAGGTGCCCGCGCGATCTTCGGCGCGATCATGGCCGCCGGGGTGATCTCGATCCTGATCGCCCCCATCGTTTCGCGGATGCTGCGCTTCTTCCCGCCGGTTGTCACCGGCACGATCATCCTGGTCATCGGCGTCAGCCTGATGCGGATCGGCATCAACTGGATCTTCGGCAACCCCGTCGGGCCGACCGCCCCCTCCATCATCGACCCCGCCCATGCCGGTTGGCTGAAAGCCGTGACCGAAGGTGCCGCCGCAGGCACCATCACCGGCCTGCCCGCGATCCCCGAAAAATTCGCCCCCGCCGCCACGATGATGAACGAGGCCTACGCGCCTTTGGGCAACGTCGCCATCTCGGCCATCGTGCTCGTGTCGATCCTTCTCATCGCCCGCTTCGCGCGGGGCTTTATCGCCAACATCTCCGTCCTCCTCGGCATCATCATCGGCGCGGTGATCGCTGTGGCGCTTGGCAAGATGAGCTTCGCCAAAGTTGCCGATGCCAGCTGGTTCGGCCTGATCACCCCGTTCCACTTCGGGACGCCGACCTTCGATCTGGTGATGATCGTCACCATGACCCTGGTCATGATCGTCGTGATGATCGAATCCACCGGCATGTTCCTCGCCCTCGGCGACATGACCGGCAAACCCGTCACGCAACCGATGCTGTCTTCAGGCCTGCGCACCGACGGGATCGGCACTCTGATCGGCGGCATCTTCAACACCTTTCCCTACACCTCGTTTTCCCAGAACGTCGGCCTTGTCGGCGTCACCGGGATCAAAAGCCGCTATGTCTGCGTCGCCGGAGGGGTCATCCTGATCGTCCTCGGCCTCGTGCCCAAGATGGGCGCGCTGGTGGAATCCGTCCCCACGATGGTCCTGGGCGGCGCGGGCCTTGTGATGTTCGGCATGGTCGCCGCCACTGGCATCCGCATTCTGGCGGGGGTGGACTTTGCGAAGAACCGCAACAACCTCTTCGTCGTGGCGGTTTCCATCGGCATGGGGATGATCCCGCTCGTCGCGCCGAACTTCAAGCAATGGATGCCGCATGACATCCATCCGCTGATCGAAAGCGGCATCCTCCTTGCCTCGCTCACCGCCGTGATCCTGAACGCCTTCTTCAACGGGGCCGAG